>CAZUWB010000080.1:0-5225 GCA_964623945.1 uncultured Methanosarcinales archaeon
TTTTATGGTTGCTTTTTGTTTTTCCGGGCTTGTCTTCATTTCAAATTCAAATACGTAAATCTCATTTATCGGTTTACTATGCTTAAAGTACAGCCTTATAGGCGGATGCTTAAGCTTAATCTCATAAATAAATAGTTGAGAGTCAAGAAGTTCACCGGCATCAGGGCCAGAAAGTTCTAACTTATCAAGCATTTTAGTAAGAATTTCTTTGATATGCTGATTTTTGGCAGCCTTCTTGAGCTGTTTAACCATAACATCGTCAAAAACAAGAGTGTAATGTATTTCCATACAAGAAAAGATACTTAAGCTCTATTTAAAGATAACGACACTACCCCAGATTTCCTCTAAATACGTTAAACTCACTTTCCATTTTCAATACCCAGCAAACCTTTCAATCTTGATATTGCCTTGAGGTATATTCATTGCTTTTAATAAATCAGAAAGTCCTGTTACCATTCCGGGAGGCCCGCAAATGTAAAAGATTGTGTTGTTTAAATCGCTGCAGAACTCTTTAATCATTGCGTCATTTATTCTTCCTGTTCTGCCTTGCCATCCTGTTGCATCATCAGTTATTGTATGGACAACTTTAAGATTGTGATTTTCTTTCTCAAACAATGGCCACTCTTCCTTGTAAACAATATCGTTTGGAGTTTTGTTGGAGTAAAGCAATGTTAATTTTATAGGCAGTTTTTTATCGCAAGCGTATTTTATCATATCCCTAAATGGAGTTATGCCAATGCCTCCTCCTAGAAAAACTATTTCTTTTGCATCTTCCTTCAATACAAACATTCCCATCGGCCCCATAATTTTTACAACATCGCCAATTTTGAGGCTGTTAAATTTCTGCTTGAAAGCGCTTTGAGAAATTTTTGTTGAAAACAAAATAAAATCTTCAGTCGGGGAAGAAGCAATTGACAAAGACCTTGTGTTTTCAGAATCTTCAATGTCAAGCTCGACAATCACATATTGCCCAGGCTTGTAATCAAACCTCTGTTTCAATTCAAGCTTAATACTCTTAACATCAGGAGTCTCTTGCTTTGTCTCTATGACTGGAATTTCTAATCTCAGCACCATTTTATTTTTGCATTCTATCAGCCAATTCCATAGCTTTCAAGGTGTTGTCCATCAGCATTGCTATTGTCATCGGGCCAACTCCTTTAGGAACAGGCGTGATAAAGCCGGCAACTTCCTTAACATTGTCAAAATCAACATCACCGACAATTGCATTATTGATTCTGTTGATTCCTACATCAATAACAACTGAATTTTCCTTGACCATTTCTTTTTTGATTAATTTGGGTTTGCCGACAGCAGCAACAAGAATGTCTGCTTTTTTTGTATATTCTGCCAAATTTTTTGTTTTTGAATGGCATATTGTTACAGTCGCGTTTTTCTCAAGTAGCATCATCGCAGTTGGCTTTCCTACAATATTGCTTCTTCCGACAACAACTGCATTCTTTCCTTCAATATTTATCCCTGTTGATTCAATCAAGTGCAATACCGCTCTTGCAGTTGCAGACGCCATAAATATATTTTCAGAAATTAAATTGCCAAGATTTAATGGGGTGAAGCCATCAACATCCTTGTGCGGCAATATAGAATTTACAATCGAATGCTCGTCAATCTGCTTTGGCAAAGGCAGCTGAACCAAAATTCCATGAATTTCTTTTTTTTGGTTTAATTCATTAACCAATTTCAGCAAATCCAATTCGCTTGTGTTTTTGTCAAGATTGTGCCTTTCGCAATAAAATCCGACTTCCTTGCAGGTTTTTTCCTTGAAATTGACATAGATTTCAGATGCCGGGTTGTCGCCAACTAAAACCAATGCCAAACCAGGCTTTTGCTTCATATTTTTTATTTTTATTTTTAGCCCATTTAAGATTTTTTCAGAAATTTTTTTGCCATCAATTATTTTTGCTGTCATGTTGGATATGACTATTATTTTAAAATGTCATAATCGGGATATAAAGGAAATTTTTTGCATAGAACTATGACTTCATTTTTTATTTGTTCAATTTTTTTATTTTTTGCTATAAATTCCTTGAATTTTTTAAGCGCTGTCTTTATTTCCTCTTTGTCGTCAGGCAAATTAAAGTCTTTAACCTCTTTTATGATATCCGCTATCCATTTGCCTATTATTTCCATTTCTTTTTCTTTCATTCCCCTTGTAGTCAATGAAGGCGTTCCTAACCTGATGCCGCTGGGATAATAGGGTGAAGAAGGCTCTGCAGGAATTGTATTTTTATTTGTGGTTATGTTCGCTTGATCCAAAGCTTCTTGCACAAAAATTCCATTGCCTTTTCCAAAAGGTGTCAAATCTATCAGTATCATATGATTATCTGTTCCATTGGTGACTAACTTAATATCATTTTCCATCAGGCTTTTTGCCAAAGCTCTGGAATTTTTTACAATCTGTTTGCAATGATCTTTAAATTCAGGTTGCAAAGCCTCATGAAGTGCGACTGCTATAGCTGCTGTTGTATGGTCATGAGGTCCGCCTTGTGTTCCTGGAAAAATAGCCCTATCGATTTTATTTGCCAAATCAGGATCTTTGTCAAGCCCTTTTTGAGTTACCATAATCATTCCTCCTCTTGGTCCTCGCAAAGTTTTATGGGTTGTTGTTGTGACAATATGTGCATAAGAAACAGGACTTTTATGAACTCCAGCAATTACAAGCCCGGAAATATGGGCAATGTCTGCTGCAAGATATGCCCCTACTTTATCAGCAATTTTTCCTAATTCTTCAAAAGGAAATTCACGCACATACGCAGTTGCGCCAATCCAGATTAACTTCGGCTTGTGTTCTTTTGCCAATCTTTCAATTTCTTCTAGATCGAGATAACCATCTGCTTTGACATGATAAGGTACACTTTTGAATAATTGTCCTGTAACACTTGCTTTCCAACCATGAGTTAAATGGCCACCGTCAGGCAGATTTTGGCCCATAATAACATCTCCAGGCTGGCAAGTTGCAATATAAACTGCGAAATTTGCAGGACTTCCAGAATAAGGTTGTACATTAGCATGAGGAACTTTGAAAGCCTTTTTTGCTCTTTCAATTGCTAAGCTCTCAATCTCGTCAATAAATTGATTGCCGCCATAGTAGCGTTTTCTTGGATAACCTTCCGAATATTTATTGGTTAAAATAGAACCCATTGCCTGCAACACAGCTTTGCTGACATTATTTTCAGAAGGAATCATCTCTAAGCCATGCTGCTGCCTTTCCAACTCTTTTTTTATAAATTTATAAATCTCAGGGTCGGTCTTTGAAATATCATTCATCATTGAAATACGTACCACCACCAAATAAAAAAGCAAATGGATTTATATTTATAATTTTCTATTATTAGGTATAAAAATAAAGAAGAAAGTTTATTTTTTAGAATTGTTTTATCTTACGTATAGCTCGTTACTAGTCCTTACCCTAAGAACTGCTTGTTCTACTTCCGGTATTGCGTCATTATATTGCACTATATTAACCATGAGACCATTTATATATTGTGGGACTCTGTGTAAACCAAAAATTATTCTTTTTGCATTATCTCTAGGTGATTTATAAAGTACTGTAACTTCATGCGGGTCTCCAACAATTTCTAATCCTTTAATTTTTGACACTAGCCCCCTTAGTTCATTCACAATTTCATCGATACTTTCTCTAAATGTATATGCAGGAAACGGTACTCTTACTTCTGCACGCTTACTCTTAAACATTTTTAACATTTTAACCACCCCAAAAACTATATTTTTATCCAGCCCTGTGCTGCTTTCTTAATCTTCTCTCTTTCTTTATTCTCTTGCGCTGCCATTTCCAGCGCATTTGCCTTTTTTTCTTCCATCGACGAGAGCTTCTCTTCATAATAAAAAGAATTTAATTTTGATATTTAAAGGTTGTGAGATTTTTAGGTTTGGACCGACTAAATTTACTAAAATTAGTTAATAAAACCATTTAGAATTAGATTACTTATCTTTCAAAAACTTCTTTATCTTTCAAAAGCTTCATATATTCTTGGGTTAATATAATAATTTCCTCTGGGGTTAGCTCTACAGGCATATAAATCCCGCTCTTAGATATACTGGGAGTTAAATCTTCATGTAATTTAAATACCGGCATTATACTTCTACCTCTTGTCCTACATAAAGACAATAAATCTTTAGCAAGTGAACCTATATCTCTATTAAGCAACATCCCCTCTGAACCATCATGAACAAAACTAGGATTACTGACATTGTATTCACTGTATTCCTGTTTCTCAAATATTTTGTATACGCGTACTTTTTCCATAATTTTTGGAAAGAGATAAGATTATTTAAAGTTTTTGTTTATTTTAACTCCAAAGTAGTTACTTATATTTTCAAATACAAATATCAAATTGGTGGAGGGCTTAACTTCAACAGAAACAGGTATAAATTACAACTTCTTTTTTAATTTTAATTATGAAAATTTTATATATCAGATACCATAACCTTTATATATAACTGGATAATCCCAATTACGATGGTGAATAATCCTTCTTTAGACAAAAGGCTATGATTTCATTGTTAATTTGACTAAGGAGGGATTGCTATGCCTTTTTAATGCTAATTGAATGCCGAGCGTGCTTTCGCACGCAGAGAAATGCGAGTGAACTCGTACCTGGTTGTGAGCACGCTCACAAGCTCGCGTGCAACTCACTCGCTCACAACTCACTGCCCTGGTAGTGTAATCCGGCTATCATGAAGCCCTGTCGAATGTGAGATTTTATTTAGTCACATGCAAAACGGCTTCGATTCGGGTTCAAAATAGCAAAATTATAATCACAAATTTCGCTTGAAAGTCCCGACCAGGGCGCTTTTATATTGAAAGCGAGAATGCTCAAAATATTTTTCGCATTCAAATTGAACGCGAGAATGCTCGGGAAGCCTCGCATTCAATTCAATGGGCCGGTAGCTCAGCCTGGTAATTTTGCTCAAATTGGGCAATAGAGCACCTGTCGCAAAAAGCGAGCCTTTGATAATAAAGGTCGGGTGAAACTTTTAATCAGGTGGTCGCGAGTCCGAATCAGCTTACAATAAGTTGCCGTAAATCTCGTCCGGCCCACTTAAGCTCAAAGTGACAAAGTAAAAGATGAAGAAGCAAAAATTCAAAGTTGATAAACACACGCTAACTCCAAAACATTCCAAGCTTGGTGAAAGGGAAAAAGCACAGCTGCTTGAAAAATATCATGTAACTTCTAAAGAGCTGCCAA
>CAZUWB010000081.1:0-5113 GCA_964623945.1 uncultured Methanosarcinales archaeon
TATTTTCAAATATACTTGGGGTATTTGTTTTTGATGAAAAATTTAATTTAGTAGATGAAATACTGTTCTCTAGTATTGAAGACTATCAAAACAAAAATAAACATATAGAGATTATAAAAAATAGGCATAAGAACATAAAAGAACCTGATAAAGAATCATTTAAAAAAATATTGTTATATTTTAAGAATAAAAAGTTCTTAAATGATTTTTACAATAAAAATATTAAATTAACAAAATTTAGTCTAAAAAATTCTGTAAATAATGATGCTTTGCTTGTACAGTCTATAAATTCTATTGACGAGCTTGACAAAGTAATAAACATTCTTGTAAAAAGGCTAAGGGAATGGTATGATTTATACAATCCGGAATTCTCAAGAGCAACGGAAAATAACGAAAAATTTGTGGAAGAAGTTCTTAATAAGGAAAAGAATGAATTGCTTGATGAATTAAAAATTAATACAAGTGATTCAATTGGAGCTGATTTAAAGCAAGAAGACATAGAACCAATGAAAAGTTTAATACATCAAATATATGATTTGTACCAATTAAAGAAAAATCAAATGGACTATGTTTCGATATTAATGGATTCTCTATGCCCCAACATAAAAGCAGTTTGCGAAGTTTCAACAGGCGCAAAGTTAATAGAGCATGCTGGCAGCTTAAAAAGATTGAGCGAAATGCCATCCTCAACAATTCAAATTTTAGGCGCAGAAACAGCATTATTTAGGCACTTAAAAACTGGCTCAAAACCACCAAGGCACGGCATTATAATAAACCATCCTTTAATAGCTAAAGCCCCGGATAAATTGCATGGTAAGATAGCAAGAGCTTTAGCAGACAAAATCTCAATAGCTGCAAAAATCGATTATTTTCAAGGGCATTTCATAGGGGATAAGCTAAGAAATGAGTTAGAAGAAAAAGTTAAAGGTTTAATAAAATGATACACCAATCAAAAATATTCGAAGTATATGAATCTAAGGAAAAAAGAAGACAACTTTATACAATTAACCTTATTCCAGGCAATAGCGTATACGGTGAAAAACTTATTAATGAAAATGGTGTTGAATACAGGGAATGGAACGCTTTCAAAAGCAAGCTTGCATCTTGCATATTAAAGGGAAGTCTAAACCTAGGAATTAGAAAAAATGATATTGTTTTATACCTAGGCTCAGCTTCTGGCACAACCGCAAGCCATGTTTCAGATATTGTTGGAGATAAAGGTTTTGTTTTCGCTGTTGACATAGCACAAAGGGTAATGCGTGACTTGATTTTTTTGTGTTATGATAGAAAGAATATCGCTCCTGTTTTAGCTGATGCAAACAAAGTTAACGAGTTATTGGAAAGGATTTCTTCAGTTGATGTTATATATCAGGATGTAGCCCAAAAAAATCAGATTGAAATTTTTTTAAAAAATGTTGATTTATTTTTAAAGAATGACGGTTATGCTTTATTGGCAATAAAGGCAAGAAGCATAGATGTTACAAAACAACCAAAGCAGATTTTTAAAGAAGTAAAAGAAAAATTAGAAAAAAGTTTAGCAATTATTGATTACAGAGAGCTTGAGCCATTTCAAAAAGATCATTGCATGTTTATATGCAAGAAAAAGTAATTTGAAATTATTACCTTTTATTAAACTTCATCAAATAAAATCATTATGAAATTAAAAATAAAAAATGTTATCACAAAAATTAAAGAATTTTGGTCTGTACTTTATTACAGATAGAAAGTTAAGCAAAAAAAATGTAATTGATGATGTAAAAGCAGCTGTAAGAGGCGGAGTAAAAATAGTTCAATACAGAGAAAAGTACGCTTCAACAAAACTTATGATTGAAGAAGCTAGGCAAATCAGGAAAATCTGCAAAAAAAATAAGGTTCTTTTTTTGATTAACGATAGAATTGATGTTGCTCTCGCTGTTGATGCTGATGGAGTTCATCTTGGTAAAGATGATATGCCTTATGAGTTTGCTAGAAGATTATTGGGAAAAAACAAGATTATAGGGATAAGTGCACATATTGTAAATGAAGCTTTGCACAATCAAGAAATTGGAGCAAATTATACAAGCATAAGCCCTATTTATAGCACTAGGACAAAAAAAGATGCTGAAGCACCTATAGGCTTAACACCAATAAAACAATTAACTAAAAAACTAAAAATACCGTTAGTTGCAATAGGCGGCATTAATGAGTCAAATATAGACAAAGTCCTGCAAGCTGATGCAAAAAATGTAGCCATGATATCCGCAGTTGTTGCAAAAGGCAATGTTGAAAAAACTGTGAAATCTTTCATTGAAAAAATTGATACATATCAATAGTAAATTTTAAATAATGCTACTTTTAATTATATTTTTATGAAAAAGAGGTTATTATTTTTATTAATTTTAGTTTTATTATTAGTAGCTACACATTATGTATTTTCTCATGAAGGTAAAGAAGACTTTGAGTTAGATCATTCTGAAATGTACCCAATAACACAATTGGAAGCTGTTGGCTATGGCTCATTAATATTTGTCATTCTGATTGTTATTATGCTTTCATTTCATAAAAAAATGAATGAAATTACTAAAAAAATAGTGTATTTTTTAGTTGCTATTGTGGCTTCTCTTGTAACCATATATCTTATTCTAACAACTTTGCACCTAAACATAATTTCAGAAACAAAAGGACCTGTGCACTGGCATGCAGATTTTGAAATTTGGGTTTGTGATAAGGAAATAAATCTAGCTGAGCCAAAAGGCTTGTCAAACAAGCAAGGTGTGGATTTAATGCATGCGCATAATGACAATAGAATACATGTTGAAGGCGTTTTATTAGACACTAAATCAGCAAGCTTAGGTGCTTTCTTTTATGTAATAGGTGGCTCTATTTCTGATGATGGACTTAAAGTCCCTACAGATGACGGACTAGTATTAGTACATGAAGGTGATTTTTGCAACGAGCAACCAGCTAAACTTTATGTATTTGTTAATGGAAAGTTAATTGAAAATCCATCTGCTTATGTTATTTCGCCTTATGAGAAAGTGCCACCAGGCGACACTATAAAGCTTGTATTTACCGAAAAGCAAATTGAAGAAGTTAACCCATACAAGCCACTATACAAAATAAAATGACAGTTGAATCATATCTGCCAACTTTAGGAACTGTAATAACAACAGCACTAATCGACTCAATTAATCCATGCGCTATTGGAGTTTTAATACTTTTAATTTCAGTTATGATAGCATTTCGCTCAAAAAAAGAGATGTTGTTTTATGGGCTTATATACATATTTTTTGTTTTTTTAACTTATTTATTAGCAGGCATAGGCATTCTATATTTTTTGAGCGTAATTCCTTTAGTAGTAAGCGAGTACATTTCGATAATTGTAGGCTCTTTAATTGTTATAGCAGGCTTAATAGAGATAAAGGATTTCTTTTGGTATGGGCAAGGCATTACTTTAGCTATCCCTCCAGAAAAAGCAAAGCAAATTCATGAAATGACCAAAAAGATTACATTGCCTGCAATGGTATTTTTAGGTGCTTTTGTTGCAGGAGTTGAGCTGCCTTGTACCGGCGGCCCTTACTTAGCTATACTATTAGTTTTATCGCAAAACTTTAATTTTGCAGCATTATTGATGCTAATTTTATACAACATAATATTTGTAATGCCATTAATTGTTATTTTGTTGATGGTCAATTTTGGATTTAAGATTCAGAATATAAAAAGATGGAAGCAAAACAATAGAACTTACATGAGGCTTGCAACAGGCATTATTTTGATATTTTTAGGATGGCTTTTGATTTTAATTGCAAACGGCACAATCACTTTCAACTAAAATGAAGAAAAAAATTATAAAAAGGAGCAAAGATAAAACAATACTTCAAATTGTAAAGAGAAAAGGTCACACAGAACTTTATGACGAAAGAAAAGTCTATGGCTCTTGCTATTTTGCATGCAGAAATGCGCATATGGAGGAGAAAGAAGCAGAGGACATAGCAAGCAAAGTTTGCACAAAAGTGACAAAATCTATAAGCAAAAAGAAATTTGTTTCATCCGATGACATTTTCAAGCTTTTGGTTCAGGAATTAAAAAAACATGACGAAGATGCTGCATTTCTGTATGAAACGCACAGGGATATTTCTTAAAAGCTAAAAACAAATAATTTTAAAAATAATCATAATAACCTATGCACAAAGGTGATAATATGGAAAAATGTGTGCACTGCAAAAAAGATTGTAAAAGAACAGTGAAATACCAAGGCAAGGCTTTCTGTTGTGATGTATGCACAGAAAAATATAAGAAAAATCATAAGCCTAAGGTATGTGAGTTCTGCTAATGAGAAAAATCCTCAAACAGCATCAAGTAGAAAGACATCAGGGAATAAGTCGCTCTAATATAAGGGATTTTATCTTAGGTTTTCAAGATGGGCTTGTTAATACTCTTGGGATTGTTCTCGGAGTTGCAAGTGCAACACAAAGCACCAGAATAGTTTTGATTTCTGGGCTAGTAACAACATTTGCAGAGTCAATATCAATGGCAGCTGTTGCATATACAAGCACAAAGGCTGCGCATGATTTTTATGAAGGCCAGCTTGAAAGGGAGAAAAAAGAGATAAAAGAAATACCCCATATGGAAGTAGAAGAAATAAGAAACATCTATCATAAAAAGGGTTTTAGAGGCAAACAATTAGCAAGCATTGTCAAAAAGATAACATCAAACAAAAGATTATGGCTTGAAACAATGATGGCTGAAGAGCTGAAATTATTTCCAGGTGATTATGAAAAGCCACTCAAAAGCACATTTGTAGTAGGAGCATCTGCAATTATAGGTTCATTGATTCCAGTGATTCCATTCTTCTTATTTCCAGTGAAAGTAGGCATGACAGCAGCTTTATTATTATCTATAACCATATTATTCATTGTCGGAGCTATCAAATCAAAAATAACAATAGGTGATTGGAAAAAGAGCGGATTTGAAATGGCTGTTGTTGGAACATTAGCTGCTTTGGTGGGATATTTTGTGGGAAAATTGTTAGGAGTAATTTATATTTAGTCATTAAAAAGTCTGAATAATACTCTATGAACGTAAATAAGCTCTTTTTGAGCGATTTCTAAAAAATAAAGTTTAATAAACCCAA
>CAZUWB010000082.1:0-1257 GCA_964623945.1 uncultured Methanosarcinales archaeon
TCAACAAATAAAAAATTCGTATGTGATACAGGAACATCAACAACAACCTGTGTAAGACTAAATGTCCAAAATTGTGCTATATACTGTCCTGGTGGGACATATGCAGGAAGCTGCGGAACAGCAGATATTGCTGAAGTTTATTGCAAATGCCCAAACACAATAACTACTGCATGCAGTCAAAATCCAAGTTGTGGCACTGGCACAAAAATAAGTGAGACATCATGTTAATTAGTTAAGATAAATATTTATATAAAAACTAAAAAATTAATTAGTTCAAGATGGCACAAGAGTTATCAGAAGAGCAAATAAAGGCATTGCAGGAAAAGATAAAACAAATGTCTCCTGAAAAATTGAGAGAATTTCAGAAAAAGCAGTGCATATTCTGCCAGATTATTGCAGGCAAAATCCAATCAAGAAAAATCTATGAGGATGAGCAAGTCTTTGCAGTTTTAGACATAAACCCAGCAAATCCAGGACACACCTTGCTTTTAACTAAAGAGCATTACTCGATAATGCCGCAGCTCTCTGACGATGAAATTGCACATGTATTTATGGTTGCTAAATCACTTTCTAACTGCATGCTTAGAAGCATTGATGCGCAAGGCACTAATTTAATTGTAGCTAACGGCATTGCAGCTGGCCAAAGAGCTCAGCACTTCATGGTGCATATTATACCAAGAAAGGAAAACGATGATGTTAATTTTGTCCTGCCGCAGAAAACAATTGAAGAGAAAGAAATTGAAGCAATTGGCGATAAATTAATTGCTGTGCTAAGCGGCACAGTTGAAAAGGAAGAAAAAAGCGAGCCACTTAAAATCAAAGAGCCAAAAAAGAAAGAAGGATCGAAGAAATCCAAAAGGAGTGTTAATCTCGATGATATTTCAAAAGTTTTAGGTGTTAAATAATGGCAACTAAATCAAGAGAAGGGTGCATAGTGTGCCAGCTCATAGAAAACAAAATTCCTTCAAAAAAGGTTTATGAAGACGAACTTGCTATGGCTGTGCTTGATGTTAATGGTGCAAATCCAGGACACTGCTTTGTAATGCCAAAAAACCATTACTCAATATTTGAGCAGGTTCCTGACATTGAAATTGCTAAGTTATTCCAAATTTCCAACAAAATTTCTAGTGCTATATTCGAGGCTTTGGGCTCTCAAGGAACAAACATATTTGTAGCAAACGGAATCCCAGCAGGGCAAACAGTTGCTCATTTCACAGTTAATGTTATTCCAAGAAAAGATAATGACGGTATTAACCT
>CAZUWB010000082.1:1357-5089 GCA_964623945.1 uncultured Methanosarcinales archaeon
TCTATTCCTAAATCTTTTGGCCCGCAGATATACTCTTTGTTTACAATAATATCCTTAACAATCCAGTCTCCTTCGGTAAGCTTAGAAGGCTCCACAAGCTTGTACATAGACGATTTTTCAATTGCCTTGACAAAAACCCATAAGTAGAAAGTGGTTAAGGCAATAAATGCTATGGATAAAATTAAAATTTTAATATAAGCTAGTTTAATCAAAAATAAGAGAATAAATATTAGAACTAATACGGCTAAAATAAATTTTTTTGCTTTAAGTATTTTTTTATTCATCAGTATTTTATTTAATTCTTCTAAAAATTTTTTCTTATTTTTAAAAACCAAGAAAATGCTCCATAATAATCCGTAAATCGCGCCTATAAACAGCGCATTGATAAAAAAACCAAACAAAAACTGAGAAGTTTTAAATTGCACATCAATTCCAATCATTGAGCCTAGCCCCATTAGTATCTTGCTGTCTCCGCCGCCCCATTGGCCTGCGTAAAACATCACATAAGCGATAATAAAAAATACTAACAAGCCAGCTATGCTGTTTATTATAAAAAATATATTTGAGTAAATAATTGAAAACAATAGATTTACTCCAATTCCGGAAATTATAAGACCATAATTAAGCCAATCAGGCACTTCCCTTGTCTTTAAGTCGGTAATTGAGCCGATTAAAAGTGCAAAAAAAGACAGAGTAAATTTTATTGCTAAAGGCACAAAATCCGTTCCAAACCAATTATATACCATCATTTGCATTAAAAAATAAAAATGTTTATAAATATATTTTATTTATGAGCTGATGTTGGGGCTAAATTAACTATTTATATGGAAATGCCTAAGCATGTTGCAATAAGCCTGGATGATATTTCTGATTGGTGTAGAAAAAATAATGTTGACATTAATGAAGGCTATGCCAAGTATTTTGATTTATTAAATAAATTGTTAGAAGCACAAGTAAAAGCAAAAATACCGATTTGTACAATTTATTTATTGCCGGAAAATGTTGAAAAATCATCTGATAACTACATTATTTTTTCTGATTGCACAGCCAATTTCTTCAATGGCTTGTGCGATAACGCAATAATTAAAGAGCATAAGATAAAAATATCTATATTTGGAAAATGGTATAATCTTCCCGGCAAAGTTGTTGAATCATTAAAAAATGTTATAGAAAACACTAAAGAATACGATAGTTTTTTTCTGAATTTCTGCATTAATTATGATGGGCAAGAAGAGATTGTTGATGCTTGCAAATTATTAGCAAAACAAGTCGAGCTTGGAAAAATAGACCCAGAGATGATAACAAAAGAAACAATAAAAGAAAACATATACTCGTCGTATTTCTTAGCTCCTGATCTGATTTTGATTTACGGCGAGAAAAAATTAAGCGGGCTTTTGTTATGGGACTCCATTAATTCGAGAATTGTATTTGCTAATAAGTCTTTTATGGAGTTTGAAGAAGAAGATATTAATTTAAACCACAACCTATATAAATAATCATTTATTCCTATGATTCACCTGTGATTGATGAAGCCTAAAATTTTGGAAGAATTTTGTTTTTGATCAAACTTTTTCTAAAAGTTTGGTGGAGTGAGGTAAGCAAATTCTATTTGACTTATCCTCGATTCGTGGGATTTAAAATCCCACTTGATTAAAGTGTCAACTGATTTTGCAGTTGGAGGTAGTTAAAATGGTTTATGAAGCACCAAAGGAATTAATAGACAAGGTTTATGAAGCTGTAGAAATAGCTAAAGCTACTGGCAAGATAAGAAAAGGCACAAATGAAACAACTAAAGTAATTGAAAAAGGGACAGCAAAGCTTGTTGTTATAGCAAAAGACGTTAACCCACCAGAAATAACAATGCACATTCCAATTCTTGCAGAGGAAAAAAATGTGCCGTGCGTGCAAGTGCCTAGCAAAGAAGAGCTTGGAGCAGCTGCAGGCATTGAAGTTCCAACTGGAAGCGTTGCTATAGTTCAAGAAGGAGAAGCAAAGCAAATAATCAAAGAAATAGCCGAGAAAATAAATTAATAGAATGGCAAAAGAAGATCCTACAAAGCATTTGAAAGAAGACACTCGTGGCCAGATGAAAAGAAAAGCTCCACGACAGCAACAGCAAGAAGAGCAAGTAAAAGGCTCTGTTAACTTTTCATTTGCAACACCGGCAAAGGTGGAAGAAGTGATAGGAAGAACTGGCGCTCGAGGAGAAGCAATTCAAGTCAGGTGCAGGGTTTTGGATGGCAGAGATAAAAACAAGATATTGAGAAGAAATGTTAAAGGTCCGATTCAAATTGGAGATATTTTAATGCTTCGTGAAACAGAATTTGAAGCAGGCCAATTGACAAAAGCAGGCAGAGGCTCAGGATAAAATTATAAAGATAATAAAACATAAAATAATGTTTAATATGCTTCGCAAATGCTACTCGCGACACATTAGTCGCGACATACATTGAAAATGTATTGGCGAGGCGGAGCGATATGGAAGGAAAGCTACGCCGAGCACAAAAGTTTGTCGCGAAGCGACGGATTGAAAAAATTAAAATCATCAAAATTCAAATAAAATGGCAAAGTGCACTTTTTGTGGCAACAACATTGAGAAAGGAACTGGAAAGATTTATGTGCAAAAAGACGCAAAGATTTTATACTTCTGCTCATCAAAGTGTGAAAAAAACCATGTAAAGCTTGGAAGAAAGTTCCTTGAAACAAGATGGAGCAAGAAATTCAAGCGTGAAAAGCAAGAGGGAATAGAATGATTGAAAGAAGCCTTGTTATAATTAAACCAGACGGAGTTGAAAGAGCATTAGTAGGAGATATCATAAAGAGATTCGAGAATGCAGGTTTGAAAATTGTTGGAATGAAGATGGTTTGGATTGACAAAAAATTTGCAGAAAAGCATTACAGCGCCCACAAAGCAAAGCCTTTCTTCAAAGAATTGGTTGATTTCATAACAGAAGGCCCTGTTGTTTCTTTTGTTGTTGAAGGAGTTCACGCTGTCGATAATGTAAGACGATTAGTAGGGCATACATCACCACATCAGGCAGCGCCTGGCACAATAAGGGGAGATTTTGCGCATATCAGCATGGCTTACGCTTCTAAAAAAGGCTTAGGCGGCAAAAATGTTATTCATGCATCTGGAAGCAAAAAAGAAGCAGATGACGAGATTAAACTTTGGTTCAAAAAAGATGAGCTTCATTCTTACACTACTGTTCATGAGAAGCATGTATTCTAAAATTGTTTACTATTTTATTGTAGCAAAAAATAGAAGGATTTATAAATTAAAAGTTACTACTCCAGTATAAGGTGGTTTTAATGGAAGTATACTTGTTGAATACCAAACGCATTACTGGGGTGTACCGTCATATGATATACTACAACATCTTTATATTCCTGGCAAGAGTGTTCTATCCGCGATTGGAAGTATATTAACAGCATCAAGCTATTCTTATAGTGAAGATCCAAAATTCATGGAAATCTTCGACCAGCTATAAAAAGTGTAGATACAGATTGGATTATAAGCAGAAAGTGGAAATTAGATGTTCCAGAAGAAATAGTCTATTCGATTATACAAGCGGGAAGAAGAATCGCTAGTGCAACTGAGGATATAAATAGAAATATTCCGGCTTTAGCTGAGATAGTACAAAAATCAATTAGGCAGTTGCAAAGAGTAAATTAGTAATAACAAGTTAAGATTGTTATAAAACTATAATTTTTCTAAATCTAAACATTTAAAAA
>CAZUWB010000083.1:0-5089 GCA_964623945.1 uncultured Methanosarcinales archaeon
ATTGAATAAAACTATGTCAACTTCATCTTTGTTTTTGTTGACAAAATTAATTAGATTGTCTGAAGAATAGAAATATAGCAAGCCATCAATTCTTCCATCTGAATACAGCGAATACAAGGGATTTGTAATCCATACATTGCCTTTATTATTTTTCAGGTAATTTTGAAAGTAAACAAGCCCTTCATCGTTTCTTTGATATTTGTATGATACAATATCTTTAAATTGAATAAATGTCATAAGCAACCATACAACTGCCAAGCAAAAAAATCCAAAAGCTAATTTCTTTTTAGAGATTCTTCCATAAATTTGCATTAAACAATAAGCCAAAAGAAGGTAAAGAAATGGAAAAATAACAAGCATAAACCTCATCTCCTTATGCTTGACAAAAGTAAAAAGAAGTATATATACTAACGATGCCAAAACTAATGCATAAAACTTGTAATTTTTTTTAAAAAAGAACGGCAAAGCCAGCAAAAATACTACAAAAAAATTTTCTTTAAATAAACCTGTGAAATAGAATCCAAACTCCCTGTAAAGCATCCAGCCAGTTGTTCTGGTTAAATGGCTTTGTACCTTGAATGGCAGCAATACATCATCATATAAATAGTAATTAAGAAGAATATAAGGCATTATTGTCAGCGAGGCTCCAAGAATAATGTAAAATAATTTCTTATAGAAATTTGGCTTTCTAAAGAAATAAAACAAAAAAACTAACCCTATGCCAATTAGTGTAAAGAGCTGAAATAAGCGAATCATTATTGCTATTCCAAAAAATATTCCTGTAAGGAAAAATTTGTTATTAAGGAAATAATAAAAGGCTAACAGCACAAAAAATGTTGATGGCAGCTCTGTCAGAATATTTGGGCTGAAAAAAAGAAACGTAAAGGAAAATGCTGTAAAAAATGTTGCCAACAAGCCAGCCTTTTTAGAAAAAAGTTTTATACCTATTTTATATGTCATAAGCAGAATAAGGGCTGCAAATGTTATGGAAACAGTTCTTCCAAAATAAACAGCATTTAGGTTAAGCAGACTTCCAAAGCCCAGTATCAAAGGAAACACCAAAGGCCTTGATTCCTCCCACAAGCCTGATTCTCCTGATGAAAAGATGTACTTGCCCATGCCAATATACACAGAAGAGTCCCACCAGACATCATTATAAAAAGCCAGAAAAGCTATATTTGCGCAAATAAATAAGAAGATTAATATTATAATTCCTGCATCATCTTTTAACGGCATTTTATTATAGAAATTGTAATGATAAATAATACTTTCGAAAAATTACTCTATTAACTTATTTCCTTGCTTGTTGAGCATGTACCATTCCATTGGAGTTTTTGCTAATGCTTTGAAAATTCCGATATTGACATAATAGGTGACAACCAACCCATAGCTGAAAGAAGAAGCTATCATTGGCAAAGTTAACCTGATTTTATTTGCTTTTGCCAAAGCTACTACGCTAGTAATTATTAAACCGCTTGTTAATATAATATTCCTTATTAATTCGTAAAAGAATCTCCCCCATTCAATTGGAGCGGGTGCATGTGTTACAAAGCTCAATGTTCCTGTTATGAAAAGCCCAGCTAATAGAACAGATAACAAGTAGCCGCTACAAAATATGCCTCCCATGTAGAGCTTGTCTATGATGTTTAGGTTTTTGCTCTTGACTATTGCCATGAAATGCTTTTTCCACGAATATATCACGCCATAAGCCCATCTCATTTGTTGCTTATACAAGTCCTTAAGTGTGTAGGGCACTTCGCTGTTACATTCCAAATCATCAAGGTACACTATTTTGTGGCCTTTTTCTAGAAGCCTTAATGAAAATTCAATGTCCTCTGTTAAATTACCATTTTCCCATCCGCCGAGCTCTATTAAGGTGCTTTTTCTTACAGCCTCTGCACTTCCACAAAGAAATGTTATTTTTCTTCTTCCATACATGAATGGTATTGTTATATAATGGCATGTTGAAACTATTGTTGCTCCAAGCACAGATATCATATTTTGACTTGGGTTTATTAATTTCCATCTTGCCTGCACTCCAGCAATTCTCTTATCTTTAATAAATGGCTTTACTATCCTTGAAAGAAAATCGGTTGGCGGCACAAAATCAGAATCGAATATAACAAGTATTTCGCCTTTTGAGTGCTTTAGCATATTGTTTAAATTGCCTGGCTTGTATCCCTCATTATTTTTTCTTTTTATTACTTTTATTAATTCGTGCTCTTTTGCAAACTCTTGCAGTTTTTCTGATATTGCCGGATTGTTGCTATCATCCCCTATTATTATCTCGTATTTATCTTTTGGATAATCAAAGTTTAAGCAGCTTTTAGCACATCTTATAGCTACAAGCTCATTTAAAGTAGGAATTTGAACTGTAACAAATGGCGCTTCTGTACTATCAACTTTTTCGATTTTTCTTTTGTGCTTCTTGAATAGGATATAAATTGACATTGCAAAATACATAATAGAAACAAAAAAAGCTATAAAAAGCAATATGTTGAATATATTGTCAAATACTACGTGCAAAAAATCCAAAATTTTCCTGCCTATGACGTTGTACCATGAGAAAAACTCCATTACGAATTCTATATAATTCTGAATATATTGCTGAAAAAGTCCAATTAGGCTCATTTTATTTTCACTTTATGTAGTAACTTCTTATCCAAAACCTATGTCTCAATAAACTGATTAAGATTATTATATTTAAAACTATTGTATATGGAAAGTAAAAGAATATAGCGAATATATTTTTTAAGCTTATTTTATCCTTAAACATTCTCAATGCTGCTATGCTTAGTATAGTTGTTATTATTCCTGATAATACGCCAAAAATACTGTAGATGGATATTCCAAAGTCAGGTATTTTGTATATAACATAAGCAGGTCCCATCAAGCTAAACCACTTAAAGAAATAACTAAATATGCTGAATAAGTTCTGAGAATTGTATGGCAGCCAATAGTTTATCTGGTATATTATTAATGGTAATGACAAGAATGCGTAGAATGACCACCAAAACTGGTTTATGTATAAGAAAATTATTGAAGGGGACGCTTTTCTTGAAAAAAGTTCTTTGTTTTTGACTATTGACTGTAAAGTTCCTATCCACCATCGTGCACGTTGTTTATATAATTCCTTAAACTTAGTTGGGACTATTGTATAACCAGATGCTGTTGACACATTGATTGTTCTGTAGCCTGCTTTTTTAATTTCCAAAGCGATGTCCTGGTCTTCTGCTAATGTGTCCTTTTTAAAATAACCAATTTTTTTAAGCGCTGTTTTTCTATAGCATGCCAAAGAGCCAGAGAACCAAATACCATTGTTGAATACTGTTGAAAAGCTGTTTCTTATTAGGTTGCTAAAGTGGTATTCCACATTCTGAAATGCGCTTATTATTGATTTGTTATTCTTTACGTTGTTGTTACCTGTGGTTGCTCCGATATTTTTATCAGAGAAAGGAGTTAGCAATTCCCTTAAACAGTTTTTATCAAGAGTTGTATCAGCATCTACTGTCAAAATAAAGTTATAAGAAGAATTTAAAGCTCCAAGATTTAACGCTTCAACCTTGCCAAGATGGTTTTGCTTAACTACTCTTGCTTTTTTATAATCCTTAACAATCTTTAATGTTTTGTCTGTTGAGCCATCATCTACTACAATAACCTCAAGCTTATTTTTCGGATAATTTGAATTAAATATGGATTTTAAGCAAGAATCAATATTTTTTTCTTCATTATAAGCAGGTATAACAATACTAACTTTTGGCTCAAAAACTCTTTTTTTTCTATTAAAAAATATTGAAACTATAAATATTAAAAAAATTAAAACTAAAAAAGAAAATAAAATTCCAAATAACAGGCCTGATAAGAGCATTACTACATCTTTCATTGCATTATTGCCCAAAAAAAGGGACGATTGTTTTTAAATATTTCTGTTGGAGTTTTATCCGGATAAGAATGCCAAACCTATATTTCTGCATATTTCTTTGAACCCAATTAAGCACATACCCAAGCCTGTTATGTATGTTAGATAAACAAGCACTCCAAGAATTATGCCAACTACAGCAAACCATTTTCCACCAAACTTCTGCGGGTTTTGTTTTATTTTTTTAATTGATTTTATTCCCAAATATATAGCTGGAATTGCAAATATAAGATTAATCAAAGGAATGAAAATAATCAATCCAAATATAAATGAGATTATAGGCATTGCTTGTGATTTTGATTTATCAATATAATAAGTGTAAATGCTGCATAAGAAAAAAAGAAGTAATATGAAGATATAAACCCAACTAAACCTGAAAAAATTTATTCTATCTGATTTGTATTTGTTTATTATTAGCACTATACTTATAACAAACCATGATACCAATAATATTCCAGGTGACGGATATTTCCTCATAACTCTAGTTTATTTAAAGTATATTAATATTTTTCCACAACCAACAAATATATAAAAAATACTATAATCACATTATATATGGAATCCACAAATAATAAAATACAGACAGGAAGCAAGATACTTGATATAATGCTTGATGGTGGCTATGAGAAGGATATTATAACGACAATATATGGTCCTGCTGGTTCTGGCAAAACAGTTCTTTGTCTGCTTTGCTCAATAAATATAGCCAGAAATGAAAAAAAGGTTGTTTACGTTGACACAGAAGGCGGGTTTTCGCTTGAAAGGCTAAAACAAATCGCTTCGCATATAAGCCAGGATTACAGAAAAATTCTAGACAATATCATTTTTTTAAGGCCAACTAGCTTCTCAGAACAAAAAAAGTCATTTGAAAAGCTAAAAGAAATTGTCAATGAGAAAATTGGACTGATTGTTGTTGATACAATAGCCATGCTTTATAGGTTGGAGCTTGGCAAAAGCGAAGAAGTACAAGAGGTAAACAGGGAGCTTGGCAGACAAATATCTTACCTTACAGAAATAGCAAGAAAGAAAAATGTGCCTGTGCTTATTACCAATCAAGTCTATGCAGATTTTGATGACAAAGACAAAGTCAACATAGTTGGTGGTGATATTTTAAAGTACGGCAGCAAGTGCCTTATAGAGCTGCAGATAACTCCAAATGGGAATCGAAGA
>CAZUWB010000084.1:0-4976 GCA_964623945.1 uncultured Methanosarcinales archaeon
GGCTTGAACATCTATGTTTGCTGTAATTCTATGCGCTATGATCACATCTGATTGTGTAATAACATCGCTATGGATTTTGCCAGGCTGCTGTGAAGCCAATATAAGAGAAATTCCAGGTTGTCTACCTTCCCTAAGCACAGTAATTAAAGGGGCTGTTGCAGGCGTACTTCCTTTGTTCGGCAGGAATTCATGCGCTTCATCGATAATAAGCCACACTATAGGCTCTTTTTTTTCTTCCTTCTCTTCTTCAAAAAAATGAATTTCTTCAGTTATTGCTGCTTCCTCTTCTGCTCTTCTCAAGATTATTCTGTGGACAAACAGTTTTTGGGTAATCAACCCAATAACTAAGCTTCTCAAGTTTTCAGCTCCGCTAGTAGTTAGGTAAGCGCTCAAATCCAAAACAGTTATCTGGCCTGGTATAATTAAATCCTCAATTGAGGTTCCTTCTCTGCTAAACAAGCCCCATTTATCAGCAACTAAAAACCTGTTTTCAACTGCGTCCTTAACACTTTTTTCAGATCTGTTATCATTTTCAACGGCTTTTATAATATCTTTGATATCGTAAGTAATATTTTCTTCTTGCAGATTATTAACAACCCTTTCAATTAAAATTCCAATTGGATCTGTTATTAAAACATTAAAAATCATGCACCACTCTGAAGCATTTATGTCGCTTGTAGTAATCGAAAATGGAAAATCAGTCGGAATGCCTTTTTCCTTGTATTCATTGTAAAAGCCGCTTGGCGTAAAAATCTGCACATTTATGCCTTTGCTTTCAAGTTCCCATTCGTCAAGCAACTCTTTTTCTTTGTTGTTAGGGTACTTCATAGTCCAATAAATGCCCATAGTATCAAACATAATAACAGCAAGATTTTTTTTTATTTCAGCAGGCAAATCATAAATTCCTTCGGCAATTGCTCCCATGGAATATGACTTTCCTGAATTATGTGATATTATCCCATTTGCTATGAAAGAATGGCTCTTCGGTATATGCAAATCATATACCTCTTTAATACCGCTAACTTTTGATATGTTTGTAATTTTATTTCCAAATAAGTTTTCATCTATGTATTGTGTTTTTTTCCTTCTTTTCGCTTGCCAAAATGTGTGCTTATTTAGTTTCTCTTCCTTTAATTTATTGACAAAGCCTATTTTTTTAAAATTCTCTAAAGAAGTATGATCTGTTATGTTAAGCAGATAATTATGGAAAACTTTACCATTTAATCTCACTTTTTTATCTCTTATAGTAGATTGAATATTAAAATGGGACAATATCAAATGTAAATCTTCCAAAAACTTTCTTGATTTTGAATAGTAAATAACATGTTTGCCATCCTTATTGACGTAACCGTCACACGCAAATAAAGCCTTGATGAAGTTTGCTTTAAATTCATTAGAACTTTCACAGACAATTTTTGGTACCCTTATTATACCGGCTTTAAAACCTAAAGGTACTCCAAGCGAATACAGTTTTTCTAGAACTTTTCCGTGTCTGGTTTCAACAACCTCACAGTTTTCTTTACCTTTTACATATCTTTTAGCGACAATTCCAAATTCTTGTTCTATATCATTCTTAAATGTTTCAAGTATATCACTTGAGCCGCTAATTAGCCTAACTCTCCTTTTTGTACCATTATACCAATATCCCCTTCCATCTTTAAATTTTCCCTTTCTGGCTTGCATAGTTCCATCAGCAAGTATAAAACCAAGCAGCCTGGCCATCCTTAAACTTTCTCGATCGTTTTTGACTTCAGGTACATAAGAATTTGCAACTAGAACGTGATTGACATTGAGATCCTTTGCTAGTTTCCAAACTTTCTTCCCATTCTCTAACACTAAGAGAGGATGTTCTTCGGTTACAATAAGGGAATAACCATCATAATTGTCTATTTTGATAAGGTCTTCATCATTTATATGATATTTCAACAGTTCAGCATTTTCCCATTCGAAACCATTATTGTTATATGAATAAACTTTATCTTCATAAGGGTTGAAATCCTTTATTTCCTTATATCCGTGATTAGTAAATATTTTAGTATCGCCTGTAAGACAACCTCTCTTGCCGACGATAAAAACAACATGCGATTTGGTAACATCCAAGTAAATCTTGTTCGATAAAGAAGTTGTCTGACCCATCTTGACATAATGCTTGCCGAGAAAAATAGCGCCTTGCGTTCCATATTTTTCTTTCTCGGCTTCGCTCCTTCCTATGAGAATATCGTACATAAAGCATGCTTCTTGTACGAATTATAAATGCTTTTATTGAAACTTATCAGTAATAAAATTCTTTACTTCTATTAGAAAGATTTATTTATTACCTTAATTCCGTGTTGTCAGGGTTCTTATGGATGATAAAACTCAAAAAGAAAGGTTAGAGCAAGAACTAAGGTTTCTAAAAGAAAGCTTTGAAGCTGAAGTTATAAGTAAAGAGGAATATGAGAAAGGCAAGGAAAGAATAGAGCGAAAACTTAAAGAACTCCAAGCCTTTGTAAAAACGAGTAATGAAGAAAAGGTCATAGAAACTCAAAATCAGCAAGAAGAAAAAAAGATTGATAAAGCAATAGAAATTAAAGAAGAAGAAAAAATAAAATTAAAAGTAATGCAAGACGAACCAGAACCCATTCAAATACAAAAAATAGAGCAAAAAGAACCATTAAAAGAACCCACTACTAAAACACCAAAAACAATTATTTATGAACAAAAAAAAGAGAATAAATTTTTAAAATACACTGTTGTTTTTATTGTGTTAGCACTTATTGTATTTTTTTCTTATTCTTTATTAAAAAATAAAAAAGGAACTAATCAAGATAAATCAACTCAAGTAAGTTTTGTTGCTGCATGTTATTCTGATGATAACTGCAAACAGGAAGGAAAAATGGGCTCTTGTTTAAGTCCGGGAACTAAAGATGCAAAGTGCGAATTTAAAGACATACCAAAAATAAATGTAATTGTTCTGAATGACAGGAAGAATTGCTTTAATTGCGATACTCAAAGGGTTTTAGACATACTAAAGAACTGGTTTGATGCAGTAGATGCGCAAGAAATTGATTACAACACAGATGAAGGCAAGAAAATTGCAGACGAATATAATGCTGTTTTATTGCCGCTTTATATTTTGGATAAAGAAGTTGCAGAAAAACCGTCGTTTGAAGAGTTTAAGCAGGTATTTTTTGAAAAAAATGACGGATACATTTTAAAGGAAGATGCTGCTGGCTCATCCTTTTATTTTAAAAGGGAAAGCATTCCAAACAAAGTCGATTTTTTTGTTAAAGAGGGTGATAGCTCGAGCATAAAGGCTGAAAATAATCTGGAAGAATTCTTGAATGCCTTTGAAGAAGTAAAATTTGAGAAGCATTTGGCTGATGATGGACTTGCACAAGAGCTTAATATCAAAACTTTTCCAACTTTTTTAATCAATAACAGAATTAGATTTGGTGGCGTTCTCACAGCAGAAACTATAAAGGAGAATTTCTGCAAGCTAAATAAAGCAGAAGCTTGCGAAGAAAATTTGTCAAAAAGTTTGGTTTAAAGCTCATTAACAGTCAGCAAATTGACTCTTGTTTCATTCTGCTTGACTTTTGAGTCCATTCCAATCAAAAACCTGACATTTGATTCTTCTGCAGCTTTCACAGTTTCTCTTTCAATACTTCCATCGAATACAACAGCATGTGCATTGCTTATGCTTTTCAAAGCTGTTTGTATTTCGCTAACCGGGACTTTGCCTAAGACAGAAAGTTTGTTATCAAGTATTTCAGCGCCTCTTGTCCCAATTAGGTCCTCAAGCATGGACTTAAATTTATTTTTTTCCTCATTTGAGATTTGAATTCTTCTTATATTAGGTATAGGTTGATATGGTCTCTGCATTGGTCTTTGAATTTGCTGAGGCTGCTGTCTTTTTACAAGCTCCATTGCTGTTCTGTCTGGCTCTCTTGAAAGCTCAAGTTTTGCCTGCTCTCCTGAAATTCTGCTTCTCAAAGCCTTGTGGATTTCTTTTTTTGTTATTTCTTCTACTTCCTTTCCATCAGGCGCTTTTGTAACATAGTCTATATCAGCAACTGTTGTGAGTTCTTTTATTATTAAATTGCCGCCTCTGTCTCCATCAGCAAAAGCAGTAACAACCTTTTTATGACACAATTCTATGATTGTTTCAGGAACTGATGTTCCATTGATTGCAACAGCATTCTTAAAACCGTGCTTTAACAAATTCAAAACATCTGCCCTTCCTTCCACAATTATAATTTCATCGCTTTCATCTATTGCAGGGCCTGCTGGCAACCTGTCTTTTCCATATTCCACAATTTCCATTACTCTGACAGATTCAGCTACTTCATCTGCCATTTCTTGAGAATCTGGCATTGTTTGCTCCATCATTTTCTTAAGCAATTCTTTAGCCCTTTCAATTACCATGCTTCTCTTGCTTATCCTTACGTCTTCTATGTTTACAACTTCAAGTTTAGCGTTGCAAGGTCCAATCCTTTGAATTATCTCCAGAGCTGCTCCTACTATTGATGTTTCAGCCTTGTCCAAAGAAGAAGGTATGATGATTGTGCCTTTTGTTTTTCCTGTTCTAGTTTCTGTATTAACTTCTATTCTTCCAATTCTTCCTGATTTTTGAAGCTCTCTTAACTCAAGATCAGCTCCTAAAAGCCCTTCTGTCTGGCCGAAAATTGCGCCAATTACATCAGGCCTGTCAACTACACCTTCTATGTCTATGTTTGTGTGAATAATGTATTTTGCTGCTACTGGGCTTATTTTACCCATTTCAATCAGTCCTCCTGTTGTAGAAAAAGCTATCTAATAAACTCATCAAATGGATGTAATAAATTGATGAACATAATAGCTTCCTCAATTTTAATTTTAAAGCTCTTAGAACAAGTTACCTTAATTTAATTCAACAACATTATTTTTTACTGAACTCAAATTAATAAAATAATGAATGATAATTATGAATAATCTTGTTCTAATGCTTTTTTAAT
>CAZUWB010000085.1:0-4969 GCA_964623945.1 uncultured Methanosarcinales archaeon
AGGCTATAATGCCAGCTATCGCGATTATTACTTCAATGTTCAATATATTGTTGTGAAATGCCATCTTAACAAATCTACATTCTTAATTTTTGGATTATTTCAAGCACACCTTCTGTTGAAGGCTTTTTCGTAACCTCATCAGCAAACATCTTCAATCGTTCATCGGCATTAGCTACCGCAACCTTAAAGCCGGGGCTTGTAAACAAGTCAATGTCATTTTCTCCATCGCCTATAATGATAGACTTTTTTGGATCTATAGCAAGGTAATCTAAAGCAAGTTTTAAACTCACACCTTTATCAATACCTCTTGGGAGGACCATAATTTCATCAACATTTGTTCTAAATCCAATATAGCCTTTTATGCTGTTTAACATCTCCTTCAATTTATTTTCAAGCAGGTTGGAAGCACTGATGATTCCACTGCCGATATTTGCCGGAAAATTGCTCCTTCTTACTATTCTCTTTGCTTTTTCAAATTTATCTGATGTAAATTTCCAGCAAAGTTCACTGTTTGGAAAATAAACACAGCTACCATTTTCAGCTACAATGCAGTCCCACATAGGATATTTTTTATAGAGATTTTTAACATATTGTAAGTCACGTCCTGTGACCAAAATCAGGGGCTTGTTCAATGATTCTAGTTCTCTTAATATTGTATCGTCTACAACTCCTGGCTCATCTGTTATTGTTCTATCAAAGTCTGTTATAATGGCTGAGACATCATCAAGCTTTATCTTTTCAAGACGCCAGTCGGTTTTCTCTTTAATTAAGCTTCTGTAAAGCTGAAAATGCTTGTCGATTCCCTTAGACATCTCAAATTTTGATTTGACAATGACCAAGCTGGCTTTGCCCATCCGCTCCCTTAGTTTATCATTAGTCAATAAATCCAATATTCTTTCTGCTGTTTTTTCAAAGTCGCCAACTTCCACGAGAAAGCCGTTAATGCCGTCGCGAACTTGCAGTGCTATGCCTGGAACATTTGTGCCGATTATAGGTTTTCCGCATGACATGCCTTCTGTTATTGCCAATCCAAATCCTTCATTTTTTGAGGTTAAGGCAACAATATCTGCAGAATTGTAGTACATTGGAAGTTTTTCGTAGTCTACAGAGCCTATAAATATTATGTGCTCCTGCAAATTAAGGCTTTTTATTAACCCATATACCTCATTTTCATATTTTGCCCTCTCCTGCGATATTTTGCTTGTAAGGGATTCACCTCCAACAAACATCAATTTTACTTTTGGAAATTTTTCAATTATTTTAGGCATTGCCCTTATCAATTGAATATGGCCGCTTTTTGAGTCAATTCGCTGTACGCATAACATTATTTTGCAGTCATCAGATATTTTATATTGTTCTTTAAGCTCATTGCTATAATCTTTAGGCTTAAACATGACAGTATTTGCAATAGGATGAATTATTTCAACTTTTTCAGACGGCAGACCAGCTTTAATTGCTGATCTTGCATATTCTTCGCATGAAAAAATCACTTTATCAAAGTCCTTCGTATGCTTTATAAGAAATTGTCTCAGATGTTTTGAAATTGAATCTATAAATGGTATATGCCATGTTAAAATTACTGGTATCCCTCTTGGTATGTTTCTGTAAATCAGAAGAAGCTGGAAATCATGAATATGCACAATCTCTGTAGGATTTTTTTCTAGTAACTCCTCTATCTGCCTGCCTATTGCCAGATTAATTTTGTGATATTCATCATAGCCGTATGTAATCAAAGGCTCTTTTTTAAAACTCTCTCCCTCTCCGTGACATTCTTTATAAATTCTCTCCTTAAAATTACTATAGCCTTTAAGCAGCTCTTCATTCAAAGGCTCTTTCGGTATTCTAAATACTTTAATGCCTTTGACAAAACTTTCACTTGGTTCATTTGGAGGTCTTAAATGGACTTCAACCACTTCATTGCCTCTTTGAATCAGACCCTTAGATAAGTTAAGTAAATAAGTTGAAACTCCTCCGATGTTTGGGTAGAATGACTGGCTGGCAAAAAAAATTTTCATAGTTACTCCTATTTTAATCGATAACATCGAAAATCTTCGATTTTCGGGTTCTCGGAAATTAAAAATTTCCGATAATTTTATATAAGATTAATACCAATTATTTTATAGACGCTAAAATCATATATAAGTTTTAGTATATGTTTGTATACCTAATATGCAAAGCTATAACATCCTCTTCGAGTTTATGGAAGTTTTAGGAAAGAAATGGATAGTCCCTGTTTTGGTATTTCTTTTGTTGTATGAAAATACCACATTTTCTAAAATAAAAAAACATTTGAAGATTACATCAAGGGCATTGTCGAAAAAGTTAAAATTGCTTGAAGCTTTGGGTCTTGTAGAAAAAATTATTGTTGATAGTCCTAAGAAAATAGTATACACATTAAGCGGAAAAGGCGAAGAAATATCTGAAATGCTTTTACGGTTCGGAACAACTATTCATAAATAATAATTTCTTCTTCTACTTACGTTGTTGTAACTGTATTCTTATTGGTAAGGTATATTCTAATGGAACTTAACACAATAGTAAACATAACAACAGCGAATGTTATTTTTGCTATTAGCTCTGCATTCTGAATATTGTATTGTATTGCCAATTGAGCCAGGACTGCTGCAGCAAGCCCTCTCGCAAAAATCGAGTTAACTATTTCTCTGTCATAAGGCAACATTGATTTAGTAAGGATTGATGAGGTTTTTCTTAATAATAAAATGGATACGGCTATTATTGCACCGATTATCAAAGCCCTCAAATTAGAGAAATCTAATAGTACACCTATATATACAAAAAAGAAAGTCTTTAAGAAAAAAGATATTTGTGAATAAAATAATTTTTCTGTTGGCGTTGTTACGGAAAATGCTTCTTCCCCTTCCAATAAAGATGTCAATTTTTTTGAATTTCTTAACACTAAACCAAAAAATAAGGTTGCAATTGCGCCATTGCCTTTTAAATACTCCGTTATTGCATACAAAAGAAGCAGATATGCTATGGTTAACATATATGACTTATTTTTCTTAAGAACTTTGTTTACTAATAGTATCCATATAATTCCGGCAATTACTCCAAAAAATCCAGCAACCGCAAATAAAGCCGCTATTTTGCTGACAACTATGTTAAAGCTGAAAGTATTTAGCGTTATAATCTGTATTGTAGTAATGGCAAATACAATGCAGAGTACATCAGTAATAGCAGATTCCAAAGTTAGTATAGAATAGGTTTCCTTTTTTATTTTGAGGTTATTGATTATTGGGATTACAAAAGCTGAAGAAATTCCACCCAATATAAAACCAAGAAGCAAAGCATGAAATAAACCGAAACCAAAAAGCATAGAAATTAATGCAATAGATACCGCAGATATAAGGAAATTGTATATTGTTATTAGCAGTCCTTTTCCCAAACCCTTGGCAAAAGAAACTAAGTCCATGTTAAAAGCGCCATCAAACAATAAGAACAATAATGCAAATGAAGTGAATACCGGAGCAGAAGATGCAAGTGAATTTGGATTGATGTACTTTAAAACATAAGGCCCTAATATGAACCCAAAAATGATCAATAGTAAAACATCAGTAATTTTAAACCTATTAAATAAAAATTCCGCAAAAAAACCGAAAAATATTATTGCGCTTATAATAACAAATATTATTAAAATTTCAACCATATAAATTTAATTTTATTTAAGTATTATAAATCTTTTGTTAATCAAAATCTTTATAAATATAGAAACAATTACAAAAATCATGACTACGCAACTTGGATATGCTCGAGACGATGTTATAACAAAAGAAATGCAATATGTTGCAGAGCAGGAAAATGTTGATGTTGAATGGATAAGAAATGAAATTTCTAAAGGTACAATCATAATTCCAGCAAATATTAATCATAAAAAATTAAAGCCAATTGGAATTGGAAAAGGTTTAAAGACAAAAATAAATGCGAATATAGGAGCTTCTAAGATAAGGGCGAGTGTTGCAGAGGAATTAAAAAAATTAGAGTATTGCATTAAATATGGAGCAGACACTGCAATGGACTTAAGCACTGGCGGCAACCTGAATGTGATAAGGCAGACAATTATCGACAATTCTCCAATTCCAATAGGAACTGTGCCGACATACCAAGCTGTTGAATACCATAATGGCAAGATTGAGAATATTAAACCAGAAGATTGGCTTGATGTAATTGAGTTGCAGGCAAAACAAGGCGTTGATTACATGACGATTCATGCAGGCATTTTAAGAAGAACTTTGCCCTTAGTTAAAGGCAGAATTACTGGAGTTGTCTCAAGAGGAGGAGCAATACTTGCAAGGTGGATGCTTGAGCATGATAAAGAAAATCCACTATACACTCAATTTGAGCAAATCTGCGATATTTTCGAGCAGTATGACGTTACATTTTCATTAGGGGATTCCTTAAGGCCAGGTTCTTTGCATGACGCAACTGACAAAGCGCAAATTGCAGAATTAAAAATTCTTGGCGAACTGACTTTGAAAGCATGGAAAAAAGATTGCCAGGTTATGATAGAAGGGCCTGGGCATATTCCATTGCATCAGATAAAGCTTAATGTTGAATTAGAGAAGAAATACTGCCATAATGCTCCATTCTATGTTTTAGGTCCTTTGGTTACTGACATTGCACCAGGTTATGATCATATAACATCTGCAATAGGAGCTGCTGTTGCTGGCCAATATGGTGCAGACTACCTTTGTTATGTTACTCCAGCAGAGCATTTGGGTTTGCCAGGTCCTGAAGAAGTTAAGCAAGGCATAATCGCTTATAAAATTGCAGCTCATGCAGCAGACATTGCAAAAGGAATTCCAAATGCTCGCGACAGGGATGACGAATTAAGCAAAGCGCGCTTTGATTTTGACTGGGAAAAGCAATTTGCTTTGTCTTTAGATCCAGAAACCGCTCGCAAGATAAGAAGCGACTTGGGAATGGAAGCAGACTTTTGCTCAATGTGCGG
>CAZUWB010000086.1:0-4910 GCA_964623945.1 uncultured Methanosarcinales archaeon
TGATACCATTAGATTATACTATCTATCTAATATCAAGTATTAAATATACTTAATTTATACTTTATTTAGACTAATATAGATATTAATTTGTACCATAAAATATTATGATTTTAAATTTAATACTTGATTATTACTTTAGAAATACTTTATTTATACTTTTTTTAGTATAAATTAAATTTAATATAATAGAAAGCTTTAAATATTGATACTAAAATTAGGCTATATAATGTATATATAAAGATTAAAATGAGTATTCAAATTAGGATTACTGTATCTAAAGAAATTAACGATTTGTTAGAGAGAGTTTCTAAAAAGCTTGGCAAGAAAAAATCAATGCTAGCCCGAGAACTAATGGAGCAGAAAATGTATGACTTGGAGCTGATACAAAAGGAACTTCAAGAGTTGGATAAAGAAAAATGAAATACAAAAAAAAATCCCAAGTGACAATTTTCATGATAGTGGGCTTAATTATTATCATAGGTGGCATTATCTTCTTTTCATTGACAAAAAAAACAAAAGAGCTTGAGCCTGAAATAAAAATTGTTCAAGAGCAAATCCCTGTTGAGTTTGATCCAATTAAAAAATATGCTAATGATTGCGCTTACTCTATCGGAGTCGAAGGATTAAAGATTATAGGAAAACAAGGGGGCTACATAAGTTTCACAGACAAAACCTTAAACAAAGAATCATTCATAATTACACAAAATCCAACAGAGAGCGATGCTGTTTCATTCACATCAGATTCTGATTTAAAAATTCCTTATTGGTGGTATTTAAAATCCGCGAATAATTGTCAAGGCGATTGCAAGTACGCATCAAAAAAGCCAGAGCTAAGGCTAACGGACAACTCAATTGAGAAGCAGCTTGAAAGGTACATTGATTTAAGATTCAAAGAATGCTTAAATAATTTTGAGCCATTTGCCGAGCAAGGATTTCAAGTAACTGAAATAGGAAAAATAAAAAGCGATGTTGTAATTGGCTCTAACGATGTTGTAGTTGTCGTTGATTACCACATTAAAGCTGAACATCAAGACTCATCTTCTGATATAAGGCAGTTTCTTGTTAGAATACCAATTAACTTAAACAAAATCTATGACTTAGCCACAAAAATAACAAATTTGGAGATTAAGCATCGCTATCTTGAAAAGCATATTTTGAACTTGTTGGTTGCATTTTCTGGCGTGGATAAAGAAAAATTGCCACCAATGTCTGACATGCAATTTAATTTTGGCAGCACAACAAGCTGGCAAAAAAGTGACATAAAAAACAAGGTTACAGGACTGCTCACTTCATACATTCCATTATTCCAAGTTGATGGAACATACAATTATGAGAGGAACACATTTAATTCTGAATTAAAGCAAAGACTATATGACTCAACAATAATTCCTGTTGCAAACAGCTCTTTCAGAGATTTATCTGCTGACTTTACTTACTTAGATTTCTGGCCGACATATTTTGATTTGAATTGCAATGGAGAAAGATGCGTGCCAAGCTCTGCAAACAGCCTGATATCATTTTTCGGAATACAAACATACAGGTTTGCTTATGATTTATCATTTCCAGTTTTAGTTGGAATAAAAGATCCTTTTGCATTAAATGATCAGGGCTATACTTTTAATTTCTTTTTGGAAGGAAACATAAGGAATAATAAGCCAATGCCAGTTGATTTTGCTCCTTTAGAAAGAGCTGTTTTGTCTGAGAGCTCATTACTTTGTGACACAAGAACAAGCGGCAATGTGACAGTTACAGTAAAGACAGACACAACTAAAAAGCCAGTTGATAATGCGCAAGTTCTCTACACAATAATAGATGAAAGTTGTTTTATAGGTTCGACTGGAGCAGATGGAATTTTAACAGAAAAATTTCCTGTAGGTGTTGGAGGAGTTGTAAATATCCTAAAAGATGATTATATTGGCAAAGCAGTTGAATTTGATCCAAAAGTAAATGAAGATGGTGAATTAAAGGTTGAACTGCAACCAATTTACACAAAAAAAGTTATTGTCAAAAAGAAAAATGTAATTAAAACAGCACAAGGATGGCAATTTAATAATGCAGCTTTTGATTTGAATAATAAAGAATCAGCTTCTATAACATTGACTAGGATTAATGAGCAAGGCGAGCTTGACTTTTCTACTGTTGCAAATTATGAAGGGCAGCAGCAATTGCCTGAAATGGAAATTGCGCCAGGTAAATATATTGCTGATATTAATCTTGTATTGAATGATAGAATTGTGATTCCCGAAAAGAGAAAGTGTGTAAGTAATTTTTTCAGCGAAAAATGTTTCACAATACCGAAAGTTGACTTCGGCGAGAAGTCATCGCCAGGACAAGAAAGATTTCCAGAAGGTGGCTTAAAATTAAACATATCCATTGATCCAATTGGGTTAGAACGATTTGATACAATTGTATTTTATGTTGTTAGCATAGATTTTGCTGGACTTCCTGAGCAAAATAGGGTAATTGAGGACATTGAGCAGATGGGTAAGGTTGAGGAATACTCAAACACTTACAAAATAGTTTTACAACCAAAGTTTGAATAAGATGAATTTGATAAAAATAGCAATATTGGTAAAAAGAAAATTTTTGGAATTTTATGAAATTAAGCTATACAAAAAACCAGCGTCTGAGCAGTTGATTGTAAAAAAATACAATCTCAACAATCAAACTATAACTATAGATAAAGAAGAATAATGGATAAAATAAAATATATTCAATTTATTGCATCATTTTTGATAGTTTTAGTGCTTACTATTCCATTCTACACAACAAGCGTTTATGCAACAATAAACAGAATAGCAGTTAAAGGCTCTGATGGAATTGAAGGATTTGCAAAATCAAGCGACTTCCTGCAATTTAATGTTCAGGCTTCAATAATTGATGACGATAAAATAACAAATGAGCAAGTTGTTCTAGGCGAAGGGCTCAAGTTTGACAAGTGCTCTCCTTTGATTAGTGGAGGAAGTGAATGTACATTAAGATTTCCAAGCAGCGGCACGGATTTATTCGAAGCTGCTGCTATACCTTTTACAATTAATTTATTCAGAGACGACAAAACAGTTGAAGATTCTAAATCGAGCAGCGTTACAATTGACAATAAAGCCCCGCAAGTGACATTGACTACACCCCAAAATAAATTCTCTTCTCAACAAAACGTAGTCATAAATTATAAAGTTACAGACTTTGCATGTGAAGATTCATCTTGCACTGACAAATGCGTTGGAATAAAAAATATTGAATTCTTTACATTAGACGGGTCTTTTAATGAAAAGATTGATGCAACAACAAGTGAATGCACTTTAGAATCCGAGATTGCAATAGACTCAAAGAAATTTAATAATGGGCAGAATTCTGTTTTTGCCAAGGCTACTGACAAATTTAACCAGGTATCGCAAGAAACGTCAGTAACATTTGATGTGGATAATTCTGGTCCTGTCATTATGCCAGATTCTTTTGAAATAACTAGAAAAGGCATAAGCCTGAATACATTTTCTTCAAACAAAGTTCGTGTTGATTTATTTGTTAATATATCTGCCAATGATTTAAATCTAAATTCTGTAACAGCAGACTTATCAGCTCTAAATCCTTCTTTGAAAAATGCAAAAGGCTCTTGCAATTTGGTTGAGAAAGACTTAAGCGTATGCAAATGGTCTATTGATTTAAGTCCAACAACAGCAGGACAAAAAGATATTATTGTAAGTGCTTCTGACAGTTCTGGCAATATAGAAAGCATTACAATAACCAAGACATTATCTATTGACAACAAAGGGCCTGTTGTGCAATCTTTATCAACAACCGCAACAAAAGATGGCAAAGTTTTGGGCAAAGCAACTGGCAATACAGTAATTGCTGCTTTTGACGAAGCAACTGGCTTAAGCAAAGATGACACATTTTTGCATGTTGATAAATCAGCCATAAAAGCAACAAGCTGCAGCAAAGAAACAAACTGGGTTTGTGTATGGAACAATGTAAACTTCGGCAGTAATGCGCAAATATCAATTGAAAAAGATACAATTGATATTTTAGGAAATCCTGTTAGTCAAATCAAAACAGTAAGCGTGTTAATTGATAATAAAGCACCAGTTTTAAGAAACATAAACATAAGCCCTGTTGGAGGCGCTTTTGAGGCATTCCCGGGCTTTTTTAAGGTAGGAGACAAGATTGGAGTCATAGCCAACTTAACAGAAGAAAATGAGCTTGTTGCAGTTGCAGACTTTTCTAGGTTTATAAGTGAAGCTTCAAATGTTGCTGGCACTTGCGAAAGAATTGATGCAGATACACATTTATGTGCTTGGCTAACAGATACTATAAATTTGCAGAATGCTGATGTTATAACTTTTAACTTTACAGATTCTGCTGGAAATTCTTTAATTTTGACAAAATCGTTAAAAACTTTTGGTTTGAATAATGCAACAACTCCAGACTTTTGGACAAACACTGTTAGCTGCTCGCCTAAATCCATTGACAGACAACTAGGCCCATTAATAAACCAAAGGGTTTATTGCCAAGTTAAGCTAAAACCAAAATCAAATTTTCCTTTAACAATATTTATTGGACAGGCAAGCTGCTCAGGCGACTCTGCAATAATTGATAGTGTTGAAACTTTCAATACAGAAGTTGGAAGCACATCGCCTGTCATAAAGTTGACGCTAGTTAAAGACGACTTTAAGATTGACAATGCAAGCTTAAGCTGCTCATTCGATATTTTCTCCAGAATCGGAAGCTCTATAACTGGAGTGCCAGAGATTGAGAATGCAAAAATTAATTTGAACTTCTTCAATTTGCCATTGGGAGAATTAAGCGACGAAGTCCAGCGCAAGATAAATGATGCAAAAGACGAAGCCCAAGGAATTTACAAATTAATTGGAACATTGAATAAGCTTGTCAATATTGCAAAGAGGATTTGTCAG
>CAZUWB010000087.1:0-4860 GCA_964623945.1 uncultured Methanosarcinales archaeon
TATGTGAGGCGGAGGTTTTTTGTCACCGAGAATTTAGCTGTTGTCGTACTTTTTTCTTAAGTAAAGAAATCGGGGCAGTAAATAATCAATAAAGTTTATATAATAATTCTATCATAGGCTAGAATATCTAATGAAAATTAATAATTTAGGGTGGTTAAATAGTGTTTGGAGAATTACTACAGTCAACCCTATAGTAAGTACATTAGAAGAAAGACATATAGCTCCATATCCAGATGAGATACCAAATCGTCTTATTAGGATGTATTCTAATAAAGGACAAATCGTTTTAGATCCTTTTTGCGGGAGCGGTACTACTAATTTTATGGCATTAAGATTGGGAAGAAGTACAATAGGATATGATTTAGAAGAAAAATATATCGAAATTGCCAAAAAGAAATGTGGAGAAAAAGGAGTATTTTACTGTAAATCCTCTGAAAAAATGGATGAAATAGATGATAACAAAATTCAACTTTGTATTACTAGTCCACCTTATTTACATTTAAGAAAGTACTCGGATAACCCTAAGAATATTGGAAATTTTAAAAATCCTTATCAGGCCCTAAATAACGTATTCAAAGAAGTTTTTAGAGTATTAAAACCAAATGGATATTTTTGTTTGAATGTTTCAGATGTACCTAGACCTGACAAAAAATATTTTACTACTTTTCCTTATGATTTAATCTATTGTTGTAAAAAAATTGGATTTAAATTTAAGAATAGTATAATCTGGGACAAAGATATTAATTTAAACGAATGGAATTTAAAGTATCAGAAAATGATGGGAAATCATGAATATATTTGGATTTTTCAAAAATGGAATATGGTATAAACTTATAAAAAGATTTATTAACACAAATAGGTATCTTAGCACCATGGACACAAAAGAAATTGAATCTCTTGAAAAAAGGTACCTTGAGGAAATCTCCTTTTTTGTAAGCAAAAATCTCGCATGGTTTCTTGAAAGATTAAAATCAAAGAATGAAATAAAGAAAGATTGGTTAGATATTTTCAAAACAACAAGTAGGGAAGAGTATGATAAGGCATCAGAATTAGACAAGGGCGCGGAAAGAGTTGTTCATAATTTGTTTGGACAATATAGGTTATTCGCTGTCAATTCTTCACCTATTGGTTCGGATTTAATGTTTGAAACGCCCGATGCTTTCGTTCATCTTGAAGTTAAAACTGCGACTGATTCAAACCCTGCTGATTTTAAAGGCAAGATACAAATAGCACAAAATCAAACTACTTATGCAATTAATCAAACAAAGAGGGGTAATAATTATCCCTTTATTCCAAGTTTGCCAAAAATTTATTCAAATAATAAAATATGTCTGACTTATGTAATCCAAATAATACATAACAATTCAGAGGACTTACCAAAAATTATCGTTTTGTTCTCAATACCGAATGGTTTATTAAAATCTACTTATGGTAATTGTGTTAATTCTGGCAAACATGCGCAAGAGTTAAATCGTTTAAATTCAAGAGGAGATATACGATTTTTATACAAAGATGCAAAAAAGTTTGAAAATCTGAAAGATAAACCCAGTCGGATAAAGATTATCTATCCAGAAAATCCTTCAAAGAAAATACTCCAAGATTATTTAGGTTTAGACAAATTATAAAACTTTAATTGCTCCACATCTTTTTTCAATAATCTTTAAATAATCTTTTTGTAGTTCTATTCCAATAGACCTTCGATTAAGTTCTTTTGCCACTCTTAAACTTGTTCCGCTTCCAGCGAATGGGTCAAGCACAATTCCATTTTTTGGACAACACGCCAATATCGCCCTTCGTGGCAATTCTTCTGGGAATATTGCAAAATGTGAATCCTGCAATTTACCTGTTGCAAAATCCCAAACATCACCTGGATTTTTTCCTAATTCGTGAGGTTTAACAGTTTGTAAAACATAATGTTCTTCTGTCATAATCTTATCATATTTGCTATCTCTTATTTCTAAAATTTCTTTCAATTTAAACCAATCTTCTGGTTTTGGCAAACATCTTCCACCCCTATCTATTCTGAACCAATGTCCAGCAGTATCTTTGTATCCAAACATTTTATCTACTTCCTTACTTGAAATTCCTTTCTTTTTTCTATGTTCTTTAATAAAATGTATTATTTCAAGTTCTAAATTGTTGTCTATTTTATGCTTTCTTTGTTTAGAATAAAACTCACCATTAACGGATAATCTTGCACCTGGCGAAGCCCCAAGATTTATTTTATTGGTATTTTTAAATTTACCATTGTATCCATTCTCATTGTTATTTAGTTTATTCCCACATTTTTGGTATTCTTCAACAGATAGGGTTAATGGTAATTCCAAATTATTAGCCCCTTCTACCATCAATAAAGTTTTTTGTTTGGAGTTTTTTCCATTTTTATCCCCACTTGTTTTATGAGCAATCCTAATAGAATCTAAATCAAAATAATATTCTGGTGTGAGGTAACCTTCTGGATTTTTAACAAATAAGAATATTGGCTCATAAACATTTGAAAATCTATCTTTAATTGATGAAGGCATTGCATTTGTTTTACGCCATATCAACGCATTTCTTATCGCCCACCCTCTTTTTTGCATTTCTATTGCTAATTTAAATGGCACCATCTGTAAGTTTTTACTAGCATATTTATCTCCAATATTTAAAAAATAAGCACCATCATCAGTTAAAACTCTTTTTAATTCATCTGCAACATTTAGCATTTTTTCAATATATTCTTCTGGCGTGTTTTCATCTCCTATTTGCCACTTTGTTCCATAATCTCTCTGTCCCCAATATGGTGGAGAGGTTACAATGACATTAATGGATTTATCCGGGATACTCTTTAATCTGTTAATTACATCCCCTACCAAAACAAATGGAATAGTATTCTTTGGCAATTCAATAAACTCTTGTTTTAACATTTTATTTTTTATTATTTAACTGATTTAGTTTATCATATATTGAATTATTTACAAATGCCGATACCGATGGATGTTTGTATTTATTCCCATTTTTATCTAACCAATCTTGGATTTCTTTTAGAAGTTTATCACTTATTCTCACAGTAGCCATTTTATTTTATAATGTTACTTTTTATCACAATGTGTAACATTATGTCACACCAATATATAAACATTTCTATGAGTGGATATATGTAATATTTATTTAATTCTTTCTATTGAAATATGAATTAGCCCCGATTTCTTTATAACATTAATAGAAAAAAGTTAGTTCGGAGTGAAACGTAGCCGTATAATGCACCAACATTATGCTAAGACAACAGCGTTAAAATTCTCGGCTTTAGCCCGAAGCTTGTCGAAGAAAACAGAAAATTATTTCCGATAATTTTATGCGATTTTTTACTTGAAAAAATCTTTGGTTCTAAAAAGCTTTGATGGTTTTTAGAATTTTCATCTGACAAGTTTACAAACGGTAGCATTGTAGAGGTGACAAAAAACTTACGTATAATCGCTGTTATATTCTTTGCCAGTTACGTAGTTCTGGCAAATTTCGTTCCGAAAAGTCGATTCGCCCGCCCAAGAAATAAAACAAAATTATTCAACATTTCCTTTAATTGTTCCAGTTTTTGTATCGCTGAAATCAATTGATCTATAATTATAAGGAATGGCTATTGTTTTCTCAATGTAACCTTCATTATTGCAATTCGTAAGGGTATATATTTTTACATCTCCTTTTCTCATTCCATGAGCAGTACTATCAGAACATCCTTCTGCTTTGAATTGAATTGTTCCAATATCCTCTGGTAAATTATTTGTTATATGGAAAGAGATTGTATTTTTTGTAATTTTTAAATTTGAACAATCAATTCCATCTGGAAAATCACAGGAAGAAGGCAAAACTTCATTTTTGACGCATCCACTAATAACAATTATGAATAATATTCCAATTAACATTAGCTTTAATCTCATATTTTATACATTTGATTAACACATTAATATACTTTTCGTTTGGGCAGGGGCGGGCGAATCGATTGAATATAACGGCTGTTAGTTTCTCTGAACGAATGTGAGGATTGGATTTTAATGCAACGTTCGGACGAAGTTCGAAAAATCCAAAGTTTGAGAGCCCGAGTTTTTTAACGTATTCCAGTATCAATGTTAATATCGAGCGTTGTCCTTTCTTCAGAATTAATTGTGATAGTAAAAGGGAGGTTATTGCCACCCACTCCAAAAGGTTGTTGTTTTTCTAAATCAACAACATAATCCCCTACTGAAAGTTCTATTTTATAAGTACCATCTAGATTAGGTTTAATTTGTGTAACCTTTGTTTTTTTATCAGATGTCCAAACTGCAATTGGCCAAGCTTTATATGTTTCTTCAGTTGGTTGACATTTTGGATCTTCATCAGATCCTCTATAATTAGGGCAAAGAGGACCGATTGTAACTTTTCCTTCCAGAAATCCTTTTTCAGAAATCTGATTTTGTTGTTGAATACATCCGCTAATAAAAACTATACCAACTATCAATCCAATTAAAAAAATACTTTTGTCCATGTTAATTATTGTATTTATTAGCACCTATAAAAATATATCGAAAGCTTCTAGTTAAGTTAAAGTCGTGCGAGGGCTCTCAAATTGAAACTAACAGTATATAACCTAAATCCTTAAGATTTTAAGGTTATAAGGCTTAATATGCCTAAATTTTAATGCCCATAAGCGGAAATTCCGTTATGACTGACAAATAAGAAAAGAAATCAGGATTTGAGCTTTTTCTGAAGCTCTTTATCCTGTTCAATGAGTTTTCTTAGAAAACTGGCATACATGGCTTCCCAGTAGCCGCATTTGCGGTACCATGGAATGTGCCATTTCATAAGGTCTCTTACATCATTCTGGAGCTTGTCCAGCAGTTCTTTTCT
>CAZUWB010000088.1:0-4795 GCA_964623945.1 uncultured Methanosarcinales archaeon
AGGCACAAAGAGCCAGAAAACTTTAAAAACTTTGAGGTTTTGCATTAAAAAATGAATTTCAAATCTATTTTTTTAATTTTATTTTTAATATTTTTAGTTTCATGTATGCAGCAACAAGCTCCTCAAAATAATGTAAGAAATGTTGAAATTCTAAAGAAGGGTGACACTTCCGGTGTAGAAGTTCAAAATATAAATTATGGTCCGGCAGTTGGTTTTCTTGCAATGCCAAAGGAAGAGGGAATTTATCCAGGAATTGTAATGATACATGAATGGTGGGGATTAAATGACAATATAAAAGAAATGGCAAGAAGCCTTGCAGCAGAAGGCTATGTTGTTTTAGCAGTTGATTTATATAATGGAAAGGTTGGGAAAAATTCAAGTGAAGCAGGGCAATTAGCAGGAGTAGTTAGAAGCAACCCTAATGAAGCAATACAAAACATGAAATCTGCAGTTGAATATTTGAAAAATCTTGGTAATGTTGACAAGGAAAAAATTGCATCTATGGGATGGTGCTTTGGCGGAGCAATGTCATTGCAGCTTGCTTTGAATGAAAAGCTTGCAGCAACAGTAATTTATTATGGTAATTTAGAAACAAACACAACAAAACTTTCAGTTATTGATTGGCCTGTACTTGGAATTTTTGGCAGTCTTGATACAAGCATTCCAGTTGACACTGTCAAGAAATTTGAAGCTGCTTTAAATGAAGTCGGCATTGAAAATGAAATCCACATTTACGAAGGAGTTGGGCATGCTTTTGCAAACCCTAGCGGAATGAATTATGCTCCTGAGCAGACAAAAGATGCATGGCAAAAGACAGTTGAGTTTTTGAATAGGAATTTGAAAGGTAAATGATTATTCTAATATAAATACTAATATTTATAATTTTATACCTATTTGTCCTTAATTATAATGGGATTTTTTAATAATTTTTTTAGATCAACTGGAGAAATTGCAGTAGAATTAAACAGAGATAATGCTGAATTAATCAGGAAATGGGAATTATATGTTAAAACACCTTCTGAGAAAAAGAATCTGGCTGATAATATTCCGATAGACTTTGTGCGATTAAATGAACTAATAAAAATCGGTCTAGATAATATAGAGATAGAAGAAAAAGAAGCTGCAGAAATAATGAGAGATTTAAAATCTATCGGACATGATAAAAGAATACAAAGAGTTCATCGCTTGCAAAATGTACTTGATCATGCTCTTTCTAAATACAGATATGTCTACGCATTATTAGATCAAATCAGTCACACACTTATAAGTGAGCATAGCTTAGCAAAAGCAATTGACAAAAACCTCCAAGATAGGAAATTAATCAAATATTTACAAGAGCAGATTGATTTAGAAATTGTGCTACTAAAGAAGATTGGTCAAATGAACCAAGAACACGGTCCTAATACTTTCACTAGGTTATTTTCTGATTTAGCCAGCGGAGAAGCTATAATTAAAGTTCTGGATGCTATAGGCAAAAGGCATTTTGATAGAATGCATAGATTGTTTGAGAATGAAATAGAAGATTCGATAACTTATAAGTGGGTAAATAAGGTGCTTGAATCCATTGAAGATAGAATACATGAAGCCGAGGCAGATGGGATATTAATGCACCATCGTTATATTCATCATGAATTTGTCAATAGTGAAATGTTCGTTGAATTAGTAAGAGACAGTATTAAGTCATTAAAACCGACTAAAAGAGTTTCTGAGCGTATGATCCAAATATTTGTAGAAGATTTTAGGAGAGGATTCAATGAAAGGATACCTTGAAAAAGGATTGAATTAAAAAATATTCTTAAAAATCCGTCAATTTTTTCTCAGAATTATGCCTTATGATAGTTGTATTTCCATCTTCTCCGCCGGCAGTTTTCTCGACTATTATGAACTTGTTTTTTTCCAATTTGTCAACTTTTCTCTGAAATGACTTATAGACAAGCTTGCCTCCATTATTTTGGTACATCTTGAAAAAGTCGCCTATCCTTTTCCCTGAATTATTTTTTATTAAGTTTAGAATCAGTTGCTCATCAGAAGCTAAATCGCTTGTTTTTTTAATGCTGAATTCATCAAGCTTGCTTAGTGCTTGTTTTGCATGCTCAAGCAATATTTTTCTTGATGACTTGCTTTCTGCTATCAAGCCAGCTTCCTTCATTAAGTGCAGTCCTGTCCTTATATCTCGCATCTCTGATGTTTTTTTTGCTATCAATTCAAACGCATCATTTTCCAAGACATTTGAGTGGAAAGCATACTCTGCTCTTTGCTTTAGAATTCCTTTTGTCTCTTCATAGCTGTACGGTTTAAACTCAATCATTTCTGGCATTAATCTTGACTTAATCCTTTCTTCGAGCTCCATTGCCCACTCTTTATAGTTTGTTATCAAAATAATTGTCTTTCTGTATATCTCCTCTAAAATCATGTACAAGAAATCAAAATCTTCAAGCTTGTCAGCCTCATCAAAAACGAAAACAACGGATTTTTTGTTGAGGTTTTGCTTAATCCATCTAAACAGCTCTTCTGTCTTTTTATTCTGCACAAATTTAAAGTCCATTAAGTCGCATATTTCAAGAATTATCTGGTAAGTTGTATTGCGCTGCCAGCAATTAATATAGACTGGGATTATTTCGTCTGTTTCTTCCTCTAATTCCTTTAAGATATGCCTGCACGCAACTGTCTTGCCAACTCCCGGCTGTCCAAAAATGAAAAGATTTTTTCCTGTTTTAGCTTGGAATAAGGGCTTTATGCAACTTGCAATCAATCTCTGCTCTTTTTCCCTGTAAGGAACTATCTTTGGCTGGAAAGAATAATCTAAAGCGACATCATTCTTAAACAAAGTTTCGCTGCTTCCCAAAATATCTTTGAATAAGCCACCCATTTTAATTTCATTATTATTTATTAATTTATATAATTTTTGCTAAGCTTTAGCACCGCATCTGCTGCAGAATGTGTCATGCAATCTAATAACATTACCACACCCATTGCATCTCTTGAAGTGCTGGGCTCGATGAACATGCTGCGCTTTATGTTGCTGCTGGCCCAAAATTCTTTGATACGGTTTAGGCTTCACAACATCATCTATCTTCATTTTTTTCTTTATAAAATTAATAATTAATTTTATTGCGCCAAATATAATAAAAGCCCATGCTACATAATAGAAAACAATAAATTTTTCATTTGTTGTTGAAATTATTAAAACAAATATCCCAATTATTATGTAAACTATACCATGAATTTTTGTCATTTTATTATTTCAATATTATTTTATTTGAAAAACATATTTTAAAAATAAAAATTAAAAATTACTTTTCTTTTCCAATTACCTTTTTGCCCATGTATTTTTGCAAAACAGTAGGCACTTTAATTGAGCCGTCTTTTTGCTGGTAGTTTTCAACAATTGCCCTTATTGCTCTCCCTGTTGCAACTGCCGTGCTATTTAATGTATGCACAAATTCCTTTTCTTCGCCTTTCCTGTATTTTACATTAAGCCTTGTTGCTTGGTAAGAAGTGCAATTCGAGCAGCTTATTACTTCCCTGTACAAATTTTCTCTTGGAAACCATGCTTCTATGTCATATTTTTTTGCAGCAACAATTCCAATGTCGCCTGTGCATATATTTACAACTCGATAAGGTATTTCCAGCTTTTGGAATATTTCCTCTCCATTATGCAGCAGTTCTTCATGAAATTTCCATGATTCTTCAGGCTTGCAGAAAATGAACTGCTCAATTTTATTGAAATGATGGACTCTAAACAATCCTTTTGTATCTATGCTGTGGCTTCCAAGCTCTTTCCTGAAGCATGGGCTTAAACCGACAAACTTCATAGGCAATTGTTTTTCATCAAATGTTTCATTCGCAAGCATTGCAGCAATTGAATGCTCTGATGTTGCTATTAGCAATAAATCTTCATCCTCAATCTTGTACATCATCGTCTCAAAATCTTTTAAGTCTGTTACGCCTTCATAAGGCTTTCTTCTAAGCATTAAAGGCGGCTCAATCAAAATATAATCTTTTTTGCTTAGAAAATCAACAGCAAAATTTACTAAAGCGAGCTCAAGCCTTGCAATATCCCCAATCAAATAATAAAAACCATGCCCAGATACTTCTGCAGCCTTTTCAAAATTAGCTAATCCTTTCTCTTGCAATAACTCGCCATGAGGCTTTAATTCAAAATTAAATTTTGGCTTTTCTCCCCATTGCTTAACAACAACATTGTCATTGCTGTCCTTTCCTTTAGGAACAGATTCATGCAAAATGTTTGGCAACCTCATTAAATAGTATTCAATTTTATTCTTTAACTCTTCAGTTCTTTCATCACTTTTTTTTATCTTATCAGGCAATTCTTTTGCTTCCTGCACTTTTTCTTTGAAATCTTCGCCTTTCTTTTTCAACTGATTTATCTCATCAGTTATTTCATTTCTCCTTTGCCTAAGCTTTTGGTTTTCCTGCAATGATTTTCTGTACTCAACATCGCTTTTTAGCAAATCCTCTAGCCATTCCAATTTTTCTTTTTCATTTCTCTTTTCCAAATCCTTCCTAACTATTTCAGGATGCTCTCGAATAAATTTTATGTCAAGCATAAAAAAAGAATTCTTTAAAATGTATAAAAAGGTTTCTGAAAATTTTCAAAGCCCAAGAAAGTTATTCTAAAACAATTTTCTTTGGTTTCTGAAGTTCTGAAGCGAAAAGCATAAATATGAGCACTTTCAAGATTAAATTGGGTACGTTAACAGTGAGGGTTTGTGCTTGAGAGGAAGAGGTGCACTGATGCAAAGAGTTGACGAGAGTCAACTTGGGTATCCAA
>CAZUWB010000089.1:0-3049 GCA_964623945.1 uncultured Methanosarcinales archaeon
CATTCAAGAAAAGCAGAGCAAAAATGCATTGAAATGCTGGAAAGCTCTAATTTGAAGAAAACTGTAATGCATTGTTTTAGTGGCAAAAAATCTCTTGTTAAGAAAATTATAGATAACGGATGGTTTTTGACAGCTCCTACAATTGTTGTAAGGAGCCAGCAGTTTCAAGAGATTGTTAAAAATACGCCAATATCGCAATTATTTTGCGAAACTGACAGTCCTTATCTAAGCCCTTATCAGGGGCAATGGAATGAACCTGCTTATGTTATTGAAAGCTACAATAAAATTGCAGAAATAAAAGAAATAGACTTAATTGAGGTTATAAACAACATTTATATGAATTGGCAGAAGATTTTTGAATAACATAATATCGTTAGATTTAAATATCTTTATAAAAAAGAGTAATTTATGAAAAGAGTAATATTATTTTTCTTTGTTTTAACTGTTTTTTCACCTTTAGTTTTAGCTGAGACTGAAATTTTCAAGGGAAAAGTAATCACAGACACAGACAAAGTTATAGATGACAATATTTTTAGATTTAGGTATGATGAAAACAGCAACAAGGTATTTGTACAGACTCCAGCAACAAGCTTAATTGTTGATAATGGAGCCTGCAAATCAGGCAATGTATTCAGGGTTTGTATAAATAGTGCAAATTTCTCTTACAAGAACATAACTACATACCAGTATTATTATGAACTCGATGTAGTGGTATATAAGCTTACAGGAAGTTTAACAACAAATATGACCTTAACTCCAAGCACGTTGCTGCAGAGCGAAACTGCAGAATTTAAGATAACTATAACAAACCCTACTGACTTTGAGATTACCAACATAGCATATTCTCATGATATTTCTCAATTTTTTATAAAAGAAGTAAATGGCTGTACTTTAAATGGAAATAAGATAACATGGCAAGGCTCTCTTCAGTCAAAATATGATAAAGTTTGCACTGCAACAATTATTTCAGAAAAAGAAGGCACATACAACTTAATAGGAAACCTAAGCTATTTTAATGATTTTGAAACAGAAAAGAAGACTTTATCTTTAGCAGCCAAAGTTCTTCCAAAACAGCTAAAAGTAGATTATATTATAGATCAAGGCATTGAAGTAAAAAAACCTTTTTACATTAATTTATCGCTTCAAAATCTCAACTCAGATGAGGAAATAGATTTGGTTACAACTTTAGAATTGCCAAGCAATATTGTTCTTCTTAAAGATGTGCCTAGCTTTAGCAAAGACTTCAACATCTTAAAGTTAAGCTCAACATTAGATCCTAGCTCAACAATAGATTATTCTTTATACCTTGAAGCATCTTCATCAGGCACAAATCCCATAAAGCAGAAATATGATTATACAATAAAAAACATACAAGATACTATAGAAAATGACACTTTTATTAATGTATTAGAGCCAATTCCAATAATAAATTTTAGTGCAGAATATGTTGAATTTACACCAACTCAAAAATTCATTGTTCTTGCAAAAATCAAAAATCCAAGTGAAATATATGAAATCACAGACATCAAGGCTCGGCTATACGTTCCATACAACAATGAAATAACTCAAACACTTAATAAGCTTTTACCAAATGAAACCTATTCAATAATAAGCAATACATTAACTATACCAGAAAATGCCGATATATTGCTCCAATCAGGCAATAAATCAATTAAGTTAAATCTTAGCATTGAATACAAGCTTAATGATATTGTCAATTCATTAAATAAATCTTTAGAATTTAAAGTAAAATTTAATGATACTAACACAAATGTTGCTCAACAAACTCAATCTACAGATAAGAGCACAAAACAAGTTTCTGCAATAACAGAAAAACTTAAGTTAATAAAATCAAATTTATTAAACAAAGATGCTTTAATAATAGTAGCTGTGATTCTTACAACATTTGTTAGCATATTATTTATAATTAATAGAATAAGAAAAAGGAAAAGATATGATGATAATAAATCAGAAAAAGATGCTGCTTTAAAAGAACTGCAAGAAAAGATTTTAAAGTAATTATTTGAATATTAACAAAAACCAAAAACTTTTTAAGCTGATAATCCTATTGAATTTTCATGGAAATAAAAATAGACACGAAGCATGACTCGCATGAAGATATTAGAAAAGTAATAAAAATGCTTCAGCATCTTATTGGAGATTCTCAAGAGATTTTCACAAATCAGCCTTCTTCCCAATCAGATATTTCACAAGATACAGGAAGCGCATTTAACAATATTTTTGGTGATGCTTCAACCCAAAACCAAGCTGCTGAAGAATCCACAGAAAAAATAGAAGAAACAGAAGAAATATCTGAATCTACAGAAGATTTGTTTGCAGAGCTGTTTAGTGAAGAAGAAATTGAAAAAATGAAGAAAGTAGAGGAAGTAGACGAAAAACCATTGCCAAAAGGCAAAAAACCAAGCGTAGAGTTCTATTAAACCTCTATTATCTTTCCTTTCTTTCCAACATTGATAACTTTTGTTTTTCCAATCATCTCTTCTATACCTTCTGCTTCATGAACATGGCTGCAAAGCAGAATATCAGGCTTAAAAGTGTCAATTGCTTTCTTAACGCCTTCGCTTCCTGGAAATATATTTGAAAATTTCTCCATCAAAGAACCGGAAGGATGCACATGAGTTACTAAAATTTTCTTCTTTGCATCCTTAATTCTGTCATATCCTTTTTTTATCAATTCAAAAATCTCATCTTCGCCAAGCTGAAACAACCCTATATTTGCTCCACCGCAACCAAATAATCCAACATCTTTGTATTTAATAGAATAACCATGCAAATTAGTTGCGCCATACAATTCAGCAAGAAAATCTGCAGTTGCTACAGTTTCATGATTGCCTGGAATCAAAATAACCTTCTTGTGTTTCTTGACAAATGGCCCTATAATTCCTTCAGTAGATGTTTCTGCATATGTTAAATCACCACACAATACAACCAAATCTATGTTTTCCTTTTCAGCTTGCTCAGCCAGTTTCTTGGCTTGCGAAGTGTCGCCATGTATGTCGCCTGCTGCAAGAATCTTAAGTTTTGATTT
>CAZUWB010000089.1:3149-4762 GCA_964623945.1 uncultured Methanosarcinales archaeon
TATTTTAAAAACCTATCTCTCTATGACCTTAACATTCTCCGCTAAATCAATTATTTTACTTGGTTTGCCGATCTTTTCGCCTTCATACAAAATAAAATCAACACCACTTTTGATTGAAGCATCTAAATCTTCCAAAGATGTCATATAATCTTCACCGCTTCTGTTTACAGATGTTGTAACTATGGGTATGTTTGCTTCAGCAACAACTTTCATGAACCAATGCCTTGGCATTCTTATCCCCAAAGTTTTTATTCCTGGATTGACTTCTTTTGCAACACAATTATTTTTATTTTTTAATTTAAAAATTAAAGTATAAGGGCCTGGCATTTTATCAAGCCATTCTTCTCCTTCCTTTGTAATAACACAATTTTCGTAAACCCATTCTATTGATGGTGTGATAACAGAAAATGGGTTTGAAGCTCTTGCTTTAAGCAATCTGATTTTTTTGACAGAACTTGAGTTTTCAGCATTGCAGCCAAGCCCATAAATTGTATCAGTCGGGTAAATAAAAACAGCGCCTCTTACAATAGCATCTATAATTGTTTCTCTTTCAATCTTGAATTCGTCAAAATTTAATATTCGCATAAAGAAAAGGAATAAATAAAACTATAAATAAGTTTGTTTTTTAAAAAATAAAAATTATCCCAAATAACCAATCATAAATCCTTCTTCCAAGCCATTTATCTCATCGTCTTCTACGTATTCTTCCAAATATTTTTCATTGTAAAAATCTTCTTCATCTTCAATTTTTTCTTCCATCTAAATCACCTCTATTATATTCTTAGCCGCTGAACTGGGCATCAAAGCTTTTCAATTGCTTGTTTGTCCTTATTGTCAATTCCTTGATTTGCTTCAAAAACAAATCTTCAATAAATTCATTGCTTAGTTCCATTTTTGTCACCTCATGTTTTTTTGTAAGGTCGCCGCGGCTGGGATTTCCACCCAAGAAGGATTTACCCTTTCCAGGATTTGAACCCAGAAGCTCTTTCGAGCAGCAGGGTCTAAATCTGCCGGAATGCCTGATTATCCTACCGCGGCATAAAGTTTAAATATAAGTTAAAGCTCTTCTGTTATTGAGGGTCTAAATCTTCTGGATGCCGGATTATCCGGTTTATTTTTTCTTTAAATTTTAAACCACTCAACTCTTTTTTAATTGAAATAATATAAGCAGGAAAGTTTGGGGTGAAAAGAGAGATTGAAACACCTTCCTGCCGATTAATATTAAGAATCTATTAGTTTAAATACTTCACACCAGCAGATGTCCAGTGTCCAGTGCTTCTTTACAATATGGAAAATAAACAAAAAGATATATAAAATCAAAAAACTACCATAACTTATGAAATGCGTTCATCTCATTGTTTTTGGCAAAGTGCAAGGCGTCTTCTTTAGAGACAACACAAGAAGAAAATCAATTGAACTTGGCTTAAAAGGCTACACAAAAAACTTAGCTGATGGAACTGTAGAAGTTGTTGCTCAAGGTGATGAAGATAAAATAAATGAATTGATTGAGTTTATTAAAAATAATCCTGGAGCTTCAAATGTTGAAGGAGTCAAATTAAGGCACAAAGAGCCAGAAAACTTTAAAAACTTTGAGGTTTTGCATTAAAAAATGA
>CAZUWB010000090.1:0-4703 GCA_964623945.1 uncultured Methanosarcinales archaeon
GAAGAAGAACTTAAAGGTGTAATTGCACATGAGTTTTCTCACATCCAGAATAGAGATATTTTAATATCCACTATAGCAGGAACAATTGCAGGGATTATATCTTACGTTGGCGCTATGGCTAGATGGTCAGCAATATTTGGCGGCAATAGAGATGACAATAGGGGTGGTAATTTGATAAGTTTGCTTGTTTTAAGCATAATAACTCCATTAATTGCAGTTTTAATCCAATTAGCAATCTCAAGAAGCCGTGAATATTTGGCAGATGAGACAGGAGCAAGATTAATTAAAAACCCCCATGGCCTTGCATCAGCTTTAGAAAAGCTAGAAGAAGATGGAAAAAGACATCCAATGAAGTTTGGTAGCCCTTCTACTGCCCACCTCTTTATATCTAACCCATTTAGGTCAGGCAGTTTTATATCATTATTTCAAACCCATCCGCCTATGCAAGAGCGCGTTAAAAGACTTAAAAATATGAAAATTTAGGCTTTTCTATACCACTGGACATCCTCGTGTAAGATTTATAAACTAATTCTATTCATTTTTTGATAATTTTCATCATTTAAATCACTTATATTGTTTTAACTGCCAAATTAAATCTTTTGATTAACATTCAAAACAACTTTTACGCAGTTTCAACTAAAAAACATGATTTAAAATGACTTCAAATATTAATAATCAAAAAATTGAATTTAGAGAATTTCATCTAAATCAGTTTCCAGTAGATAGAATATTTGTCTTTTTAGAGGAAAATTTTCATAAAAAGTTGTTTAATAGAATAAGTCAATATAAATTTAAAGAATTTAATAAGATTTTCTTTAATGATAATCTAAATTGGAATACATTTAAACAATGGAAAAATAAAAGACACTTTACCCCACTTTGGTTTATAATAAAAATAACCGAAATATTTACAGACTTTTCTATATACGAGTTTGAAAAGAATATTAATGCTTATAAAGGCCCAAGTACTTCTGCTGTAATTAAAAACCCTAATTTACCTTTAAAAGAAGATACAAGATTACTAAAAATAGTAGCTCATCTTATTGGCGACGGTTCAGTTGGTGGTGGATTTGGAAGCAATCTACCAAAAGGCAAATAACATTCTGAATACAGAAATTTTACTCCTGAATTATTAAATAGTTTTGAAAAAAATTTGTCAGTTTTTGGGGAGGTTCCTACTACTAAAAATTATAAACATGGATCTTTAATAATTTCAAATTCAATAGGTTACATATTAGAGCATATTTATAACATAAAATTTGATACTTTCAATTCAAGAGTACCTAAATCGATATTTAATTTACCAAGAGGTTTAATAGCACCCTTTCTTGGGGCTTTTGGAGATGATGAAGGACACGTTTATGATAGTTCTATAGACTATTATTCAAATAATAAACAACTCTTAACTAGTATATTACTTTTAATGAACAAAGCTTTTTCAGAAATAAAAACATCTAATATAAAAGTTAATACTAAAGCTAGTAAGAATATAAAATACTATTTCACAATCTATAATGGTTCTCAAAAAACATATATTGATTTAATTGGTTTTGACCATAAGCAAAAAAGAGAAGACTTGATATTTAATATAAGTAGAAATGGACAACGTAATAAGAACCCTAAAGGAAAAATATTAGAGTTATTAAAAAATCAAAATCTTACTGCAAAGCAGATTTCTAGGATTATTGGAATAAGACATTCTTCTGTTTTAGAGCATTTATATGAATTAAAAATGTTAGGGAAGGTTAAAGTAGTTAAAAAGGAGCATTGGGCTAATGTCTGGAAAATAAATTATCAAAATCCTTAATCTTTCTTGCTTTTCTTCTTGTGTATTTCTCCCAATTCATCCAGAATTTCTTTTGCGCTTCTGTCCCTGTGCTTGTAGGCTTCTTCCATCTCTTCTTTAGTTTGCTCTTCACTAACTTTAGCTTTCTTTTCTTTTTCAGCTTTTTTCTCTGATTTTGTTTCAATTGCCTCGCTTTGCCTCTTTAATTTCCTGCTGTAAGCCTTGCCAGCAACACCAAAGCCTAAAAATATAATGCCCAAAGTTATTATAACACTGTTGTAAGTCCTCAATAACATAAGCAAGACAACGCTTAAGATAGCCTTAGGATCAAACCCGATTGTATTTTGGAAAAAAATTCCAAGCAACGATGTTGTATCTATTCCAACAAACTTATCATAAGCCAAAATTGCAAAATAAGGCAGCATTATCAAAATTCCTAAGCTTAATGAAATCCCGCTTAATGTAACTAAAAACAATCTCGTATCTCTTATTAATAAATACAATATCGTTGCTAAAATTGCCAACACTATGAAATATATAATCTTGTTATTGTTAAGGTAATTTATTGTTTGGTAGTAATTTTTAAATATCCCAACATTAGGTAGTTCTGTTTGCTGCCCTTCAAATGGGCTTCCTATAACTCCAAAGAAAAATTCCTTGTCGTTTATTTTTCCAGCTTTATAGTCTTTGCATAAAGCTCCAATTTTGCTGAAATCCGGCAATAAAAAACTTTTTCCGCTTAATTTATCGCAAGCTTCCTCAATTTCTCCTGATTCAAGCTGCTCGCAAGTTTCTCTTACTTGCTCTTCATTATCGACTTTTACGCCTTTTTCCTTAAAGGCCCTGTAATTGTCGCAATTTTCTTTCATAGAGTCAAGCATGCTTTTATTGGTGCAGAGCTGGTTTATTGCTACTACTTCTTGCCCTTGATCTAATGAAGAGCACGTTTCTGCCAGCTTAACAACCACTTGCTTTTGCGCATCAGGGCTTGCGTATTCAAAAATATCCCCAAAAACGCCTTTGATTAAGTTTGGAAAATCAAGAGTGATTGTTGAGAAAATAAGCGTAGCTAGAAACAAAATCATTAAGGACTTTATGATTGAAATAAAAAAATTCTTGAAAGCCATAGTTTAAAAATTATAGATAAAGAATATAAATATTTCTTTTAATTTTCTTTGTACTCTTGCTCAACAACATCTTTTATTTGCTTCGCCTTTATTGGCCCTATTTTCTCAACTTGCTGCAATTCTTCTTTGCTTGCATTCACAATATTTTTCACTGTTTTAAAATATCTTAATAATGGCTTTGATAATGTTAAATTAATACCAGGCAAAGCACTTACAACAAATTCCTGCTGCTCTTTCAACGTTGCTGGCTTTCTGTCTGCATGCAAACTAAAATCTCTTCCAATTTCTCCTTGCTCTCTTTTTGCAATTATCTGCAGCAAAGCAGCAGTCTCCTTAAAATCCCTTGTTTGTATTATTGGTATGCCGTAAGAAACTGCAATTGTTGCCATCATCCCCAATATTGAGTTGTGATGGACATTCCTGACAGCATAAATATCTTGCGAACCTTCGATAACAATTATTGGCCTTTCGAAATTGTTTTTTAGATTTTTTATTTGCTGAAGCAATCTTCCGTCTATGATAGAATCAACAAAATCTTCAACTGTTTTTATCTCTATGCCGCACCTTGAAGAAACAACGTAATCAGCATATTCTAATCTTTCTAGAGCAACAACAACATTGTTTTCAGCAAGCTCTTTTATAACTCCACTTCCTTTTTCTCTGTAATCAGCAAATACCTTTATTTTCTCTTCGACAAATTTTGTTATTGGGACATTTTTTTTCTCATAAACTGAAAGATTTAGCTTTTTTCTTATGTTTGCTAAGTTCCTGTACATCTTTTTTTCTTTGTGATGGGCAACCCACCTATAGCCTTCGTCTCTTGTCGATTTCGCCATTAATATTATTACCCTTCCTTTCTCTTGTCTTCCTGTTCTTCCTCTTCTTTGTATGCTCCTTATTGCGCTTGGAATAGGCTCATAAAAAATAACCAAGTCAACTTTTGGAATATCAAGCCCCTCTTCTCCAATTGAAGTTGCTACAAGCACATTAAACAATCCGTTCCTGAAATCTTCAAGCATATTTTTCTGTTCTTTTTGGCTTAATCCAGTCTCACCTTTCTTTTGCTGTCCGACAAAAATATTAGCCTTTACATTTTCAATTGTATTTAATTTTTCAATAATATCAAGAGCATTATCTCTATATTGATTAAAAACAATAATCTTCATATTTTGATTTTTTTTTATTTCAGCATCAATAATATTCTGCAATTCAATCAATTTTGGATGCTCCACTTTCTCTTCGTGCAAAATATTTGTTTTAATCATAGCAGACTTGAAATTTGAATCAGCCATTATGGACTTCAAGGCTTTAGTTTTAGAAATCCTCGATTCTGAAATTAATTTTCCAAAATATTTGTGCAAAGCTGCAATTCCTTGAGTTTCAACCAATTCAAGTGCATGATAAATCTTCATAATCTCTGCAAGCAAAGAAATTGCATTCCAAACAACAAAGTCTTTTTCTCCAGAAGCAATTCTTCCTCTAAGCTCAGCTTGCAACTGCAATAAATCAGATTTTGTTACATATTTTAGCTCAGCTCTTCTTAAAATACCCCATTTTTTTAATTTCTCAGACCTTTCTCTTAAAAATAAAAGCAAAAACCTTTGAATATCTGTAAAAATTCTTGGCAGCTCCACCTTAACCCAGTCTATTTCTATTTCCTGAATGTAAGGCTTGACATCAGGATCTTCATCAGTCCTTACTTCAATATCTTCAATAAACAAATTTTTGCAAACTTCTTGTATTTTATCCATATTGCTTCCAGGAGAAGCAGTTAAAGCAATAATTCTCGG
>CAZUWB010000091.1:0-1903 GCA_964623945.1 uncultured Methanosarcinales archaeon
TTCAATAAATTCTGTCGATGATAATGACGAGATAATGCTTATAACAATGAATGGAATAACAATAAGGATGCCAGTATCCCAGATTTCCGTCATAGGTAGAAGCACCCAAGGGGTAAGATTGATGAAGCTTGATGATAATGATAAATTAGTCAGCGTCGCTAAAATCATCAATGATTAAATTTTTTTGTTTCTGCCCTATAAAAAATTAGATGCTCTTAAAAAAACAAAGTTTTTATAGTGACGTAGACAACAAAAATACATGAAAAAGCACATGAAGAAGCTACTCTCAGAAGTGATAAGAGAAATAAGGCCCGACAGCAAATATGAAAAAGAGATTCTTGACAAGGCAGATAGCCTGATTAAAAAAATAAATTTCGGATTAAAGCAAACAAAAGCTGTTCTTGGGGGTTCTGGAGCAAAAGGCACATGGCTAAAGACATTTGATGCTGATATCTTTGTAAAATTCAACTATAAAATCTTTAAGGATCAAAGCGACCAGCTTTCAGATATTCTTAGGAATTTTCTCAAAAAGCATTTCAAAATAAGAAGATTGCATGGTTCCAGGGACTATTTCCAGATAAAAGGAGGAAAATTTACCTTTGAGATAATTCCTATACTGAATATAAAGAAAGCAGAGCAGGCAAAAAACATAACTGATGTTTCCCCATTGCATTCACATTTCGTCCTTAAGCACAAAAAACTGAAAGATGAGATTAGGCTTGCAAAGCAATTTTTCAAAGCAGCAAAAGTTTATGGCGCTGAAAGCTACATTCGCGGCTTTAGCGGCTATGTGTGTGAGATACTTACAATCTATTACGGCTCTTTTTTAGCCCTCATTAAAGCAATCCCGAAATGGAAGGATAAGGAAATTATTGACATTAAAAGCTATTACAAGGGAAAAAATATTTTTTCTGAAATAAACCAATCAAAGCTTACAAGCCCGCTTATCGTCATAGACCCTGTGCAGAAAGACAGGAATGCCGCTGCTGCTCTGGACCATGAAAAATTTGAGATCATAAAGCACAAGGCCAGGGAATTTATGAAAAAGCCGTCAAAAGAGTTTTTCGAGGCAAAAACCCTTACAGAGCAGGACATTAAGAAAGCTTTCAGCAGCAATCTTGTGATGCTGAAAGCTGCGCCATTAAAGAAAAAGACGGATGTTGCAGGGGCAAAGATGCTGAAAGCTTTTCATTATATGGAAAACGAATTGGTAAGATATGGCTTCAAGGTGGTGGAAAGTGATATGCTGTGGCACGCTTCAAATTCTTTATTTTATTATGCATTAGAAAATGACAGGCTGCCGGAAACCGTAGAAATTATTGGACCTCCTCTAAAAAATGAAAACCATGCTTTGGCATTCAAAAAAAAGCATAAAAAAACCCTTGTAAAAGGAAAAAGGCTCTTCGCAACAGAAAAAAGGAAGTTTTCATCGGCAAAAGACCTAATCAGCTATCTTCTTAAAACTTCTAATGTAAAGGATAATGTAAGAAATATTGAGATAATTTAAAATGCAAGCAGTTATTTTAGCAGCAGGGAAATCAACAAGAACCTATCCTTTGACTTTAACAAGGCCAAAACCGCTGCTTAAGGTTGTAAATAAGACATTAGTTGAGCATAATCTTGATAATCTAAATGGAATTATTTCTGAAGCAATCATTGTTGTAGGTTACAAAAAAGACATGATTAAAAATTTTCTTGGCAAAAAATACAAAAATATCAAAATAAGATATGTTGACCAGAAAAAGCAGCTTGGAACCGGCCATGCGGTTTCTGTTGCCAAAGACCATATTAATGGAAGATTTATCCTGATGATGGGGGACGATATTTACCAAAGGCAGGATATAAAAAGATGCATAAAAAGCAAATATTCCATCCTTGTTACAAAAGTGAAAAATCCCGGTAA
>CAZUWB010000091.1:1913-4655 GCA_964623945.1 uncultured Methanosarcinales archaeon
TCTTGTAAATATAATTGAAAAGCCAGAAAAGTTTATCTCAAATTCAATCAGCACAGCATTGTATGTATTAGATCAAAAAATATTTGAAAAAATAGGCAAAGTTAGCAAAGGCCCTAGAGGGGAATACGAATTTCCTGATGCACTAGTTAAGTTTGCAAAAAAACAAAAAATCCATTGCATCAAGGCAACAAAATATCTGCCTGTTGCTTACCCATGGGACATGCTAAAAGCAGACAGGTTTCTCAGGAATAATAAAAACCTAATAGGGAAAAACTCAAAAATAACGGGATTTGTCAAAAATTCTTCTGTAGGAAGCAATTGCATCATAGAAGGAAATGTGAAAAATTCTATTATAATGGATAATGCCACCATCGGCAAAAATTCCGTTGTTGAGGATTCCATAATTGGAGAAAACGTCAATTTTGATGGAAAAATAATATCAAAAAGCAACGCTGTTTCTATTGTAAAAAGCAAAAAAATAAATGCCGGAAGGCTGGGAGCAATAATTGGCGATAATGTAACGGCAAAAAATGTTATCATAAATGCTGGATGCAAAATATGGCCGAATAAAAAAATCGAAAATAAAACCATTATGGATGATGTGTTATGATTGTAGAGAAGCTTGTTGAATATATAACTTTGGGAATGTCTGCTGGCGGCTATTTTGGGTTATTTGTTCTGATGGCCCTGGAAAGCATGATAGCTCCTGTTCCAAGCGAGGTTGTGATGCCCTTTGCCGGCTACTTGGCTTTGCAGGGAAGGTTTGATTTCTGGATTGCTTTATTGGTTAGCAGCCTAGGCTCTATCTTTGGTTCCTTATTGTCTTATTATATCGGTGTTTATGGTGGAAGGCCTTTTGTCTTAAAATATGGGAAATATCTATTGCTCGAAAAAGAGCATTTAGAGTGGACGGAAAACTGGTTTAAAAAGCAGGGTCAAAAAACAATTTTCATAAGCAGGTTTATACCAGTTGTCAGGCATCTGATTTCTATACCTGCTGGAATTGCAAAGATGGCCATGCATAAATTCATAATATATACATTTTTAGGTGCCACTATATGGAACCTTGTATTGTTATACGCCGGTTTTAGGCTTGGCCAGCATTGGGATAAAATACACCAATACTCAAAAGAATTAGACATGATCTTTGTTGCTTTAGTTATTTTATTTTTTGTGTATTTTATTTGGAAGCATCGGGAAAGAAAAAATAAAAAATGAAAAAGCTAAGTAATCTACTTTTATTGGCAATTGGCATAAGCTTTTTTTTTATATCATTGTTTTTAGACAGAAATACCCAATATTTGATTTCTTTAATAAAAAATAATCTATTTGATATAATATTTGGATGGTTTACAAATTTTATCAATGTTTTTGTAATATTTATTTTAATAACTACGTTATTTTTATGGGAGGAAAAAAAGAGGGAATGGATTTTTCCTTTATGGTTTTCTTTTTTAATTTCTATTATGCTTTCTTACATTATTAAAATAACAATATTAAGGCCAAGGCCAATAGAGATAAGCCAGATTTTAACTGGGTTGAATTATTCTTTTCCGAGTTTACATGCAGTAGTTTCGTTTGCAGCGCTGCCAATCCTAAATAATGAATTTCCAAAATTAAAGTTTTTTTGGGTTTTATTTGCTTTTTTAGTGGCTTTCAGCAGGCTCTATTTTAACCTGCATTTTTTGAGCGACGTAATCTTTGGAGCATTTTTAGGCTATTTCATTGGAATTTTTGTTGCCCGCATAGAAGAAAAATACAGGCCATTTAAGTTCTTAAAATGAATAATAAGGAATTTGAGGCAAAAAGGCAGCTTTTTCATATGTTATTTGGAACAGCAATAGTAGCCCTGCTTGTTTATGGCTTGCTCAATAAAGCCCATATATTTTTTTTGATAATAATAGGTATAATCATCTCCTTCCTGAGCAAAAAATACAAAATACCGTTGATTTACTGGTTTTTGAAGAATTTTGAGAGGGAAAAAGAGCTAAAAACCTTTCCTGCCAAGGGGGTTATTTTCTATCTGATTGGAGTTTTTTTGACATTGTCTTTTTTCCCTCTTGACATAGCAATGCCAGCCATACTTGTTTTGGCTTTTGGGGACAGTACAAGCCATTTGTTTGGCGTAAGATATGGAAAAATAAAGCACCCATTTGCCGATAAAAAATTTCTTGAAGGCATGATTGCAGGCTTTATAGCAGCCTTTATCGGAGCCTTGGTTTTTCTGCCATGGCATGAAGCCTTAACAGCATCTTTTTTTGCCATGCTCGCGGAAGGCCTGGAAATAAAAATAGGAGCAGAGCAGATTGATGACAATATAATAATTCCCCTGGTTGCGGCAATAGCAATATCTTTTACAAGATTTTTGATATAGAAACAATAATTCATTACATTTACCGAAAAGTTTATCAATTAAGCAAAAATTCTGGTTTTATGGAAGAACTTTCAAATGAAATAAAACAATATAGAAAATCAGAGCATGATATAAGCCCTTTAATATTAAACAGGTGGTCTCCAAGGGCAATGACTGGGGCAGAAATTGACGAGCAGGAGCTGATGGCTATTTTTGAAACTGGAAGATGGGCGCCTTCTTCTTACAACAACCAGCCATGGCGCTTTATTTATGCAAAAAGAAATACACAATATTGGAACAATCTGTTCAATCTGATGGGGAAGTTTAACCAGTCGTGGACAAAAAATGCCGCTGTTTTGGTTGTTATTATATCCAAGAAAACCTTTGAC
>CAZUWB010000092.1:0-4579 GCA_964623945.1 uncultured Methanosarcinales archaeon
GAGCTTGAATATGGAAGAGCTGTAGTTGAAATCCATGCTGATGCAATTCAAAAAGGTTCTAAAGTTCTTCTCGTTGACGATTTGATTGCAACCGCAGGCACCTTGCGGGCATCGATTAATCTCATTGAAAAACTTGGTGGGGAAGTAATTGAATGTGCTGTTATCATTGAGCTGCCTGATTTGCACGGTAGAGAAAAAATAGAGAAAAAAGGACATAAATTATTCTCATTGGTTCAATTCGAGGGAGAGTGAATTTTTACAGCAATAAATTTAAATAGTAGTTTTGTTATTTTTGCTTTTTATGGACAAAAATCAATCTCTACTTTTGGCAGCTGTTATTTTTGCTATTATAGCTTTGGTTCATTTAATTAGAGCTGTTCTTGGTTTAGAAGCTGTGATTGCAGGTTTAAATGTGCCAGTATATGTTAGCTATATTTTTGTTATTGTTGCAGGCTATTTAAGCTGGCATATGTATAATGTGAGCAAGAAGTAAAATATTAGAAATTGGACTTAGCTATTTATCTTAACAAACTTTTACACCGCGCTTGCTAAGATATTGCTGGTGGTATTCTTCTGCTTTGTAGAATGCTGATGCTGGAATGATTTGAGTCACAATCTTATTTTTGAATTTTCCTGATTTTTCTAGCTTTTCTTTTGATTGCTTCGCAAGCTTTTCCTGCTCTTTGTTATGAAAGAAAATAACAGATCTGTATTGCTCGCCAATATCAGGACCTTGTCTGTTTAAAGTTGTTGGGTCATGAGAGTTCCAGAATACGTTAAGAAGTTGCTCATACGAAACTTCATTTGGGTCGTACTTAACTTGCACTACTTCAGCATGTCCTGTTTTGCCGCTGCATACATTTTCATAAGTTGGATTCTTAAATATTCCACCGGAATAGCCAACATTTGTTGACTTTACACCGTTTAGCTCCCTAAATGCTTCTTCTACGCCCCAGAAGCATCCTGCTCCAAAAGTGGCTGTCTGCAGATTATTTTTTGTTTTTTCCGTCATAGTTATCATAATTGATTATTCAAATTTAAAATACTTTCGTTTAAATAGATATTATTCACCAATAATCTTAATCATAACCCTTTTCTTTCTTTGCCCATCAAACTCTGCATAAAAAATTTGTTCCCAAGGGCCAAAGTCAAGCTTGCCATTTGTGATTGCAACAACAACTTCCCTTCCCATTATTGTGCGCATTAAATGCGAATATGCATTGTATTCTCCTGTCAGATTATGCTTATAAGATTTTTTTACATCAACTAGTTTATGCAGCCATTCATTATAATCTTCTATTAATCCTTGCTCATCATCGTTAATAAAAACAGAAGCTGTTATGTGCATTGCATTGACTAAAACAAAACCTTCTTTAACACCGCTTTTCTTGACTGCTTGTTCTACTTTGTCTGTTATGTTGATGAATTCAATTCTATTTTTTGTATTGAACCATAAATGCTCTGTATAGGATTTCATTTTTGAATAAACAACACATTTTTTTTGTTCTTAAACGCTCTATCGCCAGTTACAAAGGTAAAATTATTTTGAAGAGAGAATACATAGCCAACACAATCAAACAAAGACAAGTCATCCTTTTTATTTTCGTATTGAAAATCAACGGCTTTTATCAGCAAATCACTATCAACATCTTCGCAATAAAGCTTAAATTTTTCATACCAAAACATTGCAGTTTCTTTGCCAAATTGTTTTAGCATCGTTTTATAGAATTCTACCAATGTCCAGTTTGTTATCACAAAAGATTGATTAAGCAAGAAAGTGTACTTTGGGTTCTCAAATTGAATCTCCCATAAAGCATAGGTATCGAGACAGTTTATGGCCATTCTAGAAATGCTTGCTCAGGTTTTTTCTAGCTTCTTTGAGTATTTCTTCAGTAGATTTGTTTATTTTTCCTTTTGCAAAACCGAATAGTTCCTTCAGCACATTTGCTTTGGGCTTAATGTCTATTACAATCTCCTGGTTTTCCCTTAATTTCATTTCCTTAACAAAGTCTTTCGGAATCCTTACACCCAAAGAATTGCCCCATTTTCTTGTTTTAGTTATCAACATAGTATCACTAATTATACTTAATGTATAACTTATATAAAAATGTTTCGGTTTTTGTCTATTCTTAAAACGATATCAATCAAAACTTCACTTACCATTTTTAATGATTTTTCACTTAAATATTCGCTTTTGTCTTCTGGTGAATGATATCTTTGAAACATTTTTGGTATTTTGTTTGTGTAAAAGTCAAATATTATCTTAAATACATTACTCTTAACAAATCTCTTTATTGCTTCTTTATCTTCTTTAGGAGCTACGCTTATGCAAAGAGCATGTTTGAATCCAGCATTTCTAAAGCTTAAGTCATCGCCCCAGAAAACTGGTAATTGTCCAAGTGTTTCAAAATAAATCTTTTTTTCTTTTAAGACATTTTCTATTGTTTTCAATGCATAACTATTTTCATTAAATTTTGTTATTGGCCATAAACCAACAGCATCTCCATAACCGCATAACTCAAGATGGTAAACTGCAATCAAATCTTTTAATCCATACTTTTTAATATAAGAGATAGAGCCAAATCTTCCAATTTCTTCATCGTCAAAGAAGATAACTCTTACCTTATTTTTTAATTTTAATTTTCTTAGTTTTTCAATTACATCAATCAGTATAGCAATTCCAGAAGCGTCGTCATTTGCGCCTGGTGAGCCTTTAATAACATCAAAGTGTGCAGATAGGATTATGTATTTTTTGGATTTCAAATTTCCACAGTCAACAATGATGTTTGTTCCTTTAAAATTAAAATAGGAATAATTTTGTTCTATAAATTTTATATTATTAGATTTTAAAATTCGTTTTATTGTATTTAAGCGTTCTAAGTCTGATTTGTATTCTAGTTTTTTGATGTAATCAAGTAGCATTTTAAATTATTTCGCCAAAGAAAACTCGCAAACTTTGTTGTATTGGCAAACTGCGCATTTATTTGGATTTCTTGTTGGCTCTGGCTTTCTTTTGTCTGATAAAACATCCCTTAATCTTAACGTTGCCAATAAGAGCTGTTCTTTATGAGCGCCTGTATATTTTTCCTTCCAAATTACCTCTCCTGTGTCTCTGTTTTTCAATACTGCATAAATTGGCTTTTTTATTAAATCCTTGAAATTATTTTCCAACAAATGGCAGTAAGCCCATATTTGTTTTCTAACTCCAATATAAGCATAATCGCTTGGCTTGTCATCAGTAATATAAATCCCATCTTTATCGCAGCTTAGCTCATCAATCCTTCCTAACAATACAACATTGTTGTTTACATGCTGCAATTCAACTTCTCTTGTCGACACCAATTGCTCGCTCTTGAAGAACTCTTCCCAAGTTATTGGAACAGCTGTTTTAACAAAATCCTCGTATTTTCCTTCATGTATTTCTGCTCCTTTGAGCATTGCTTCTGTTTCAATCAAAGGCAGTTTCTTTATTTTGCTCAAGTAAAGCTTTTGCTCGCAGAAGCTCGCTTCCTGAAACCAAGAAGCACCTATGACTACGATTTGTTCATTCATATTTTTAACAGAAGATAAAGGAGTATAAAAAGATTGGGTTGAAAATATATGTTCAAGTGTCAATGGACACTGGACATGTACGTGTGAAGTTTATAAAGTAGTAAATATACTAATAGGTAAGAGTTTTATCTTATTTTTTATTTTATAAACCAGAAATCTGAAAAGAAGCCAGATTCCTTCATTTGGCAAATTCAACATTTTCAAAACCTTGAAATTCTTTGTCCCCTGTTAAGAATTTCATGTTATTCTTGATTGCATAAAAGTAACCTATGCAATCTGCATAGGATAAATCTCTGCTTTTATGCTTTTTCCTTAACTTAATTGCGTCCTTTAAGATTTCGTCGTCAATTTCCACAACAGATTGTTTATAATGTGTGTATATTTCGTCTGACCCTTTTTCACCAAGGTCATTGAGCGCTGCCCAATAAATTTCAGCTAAATTAAAAATAGTTATTACCACTGGTTCTTGGATGTAGCGTGCATAAGAAGGGTTCCCTTTAATTACTTCAACGACTGCATAACTATCCCAAAAATATTTTACCATCCTGCACGCATCTCATCCTTAATCTTTTGGGTTGGTTTCTTCCAATGAGGAAACTTTCCAAAAAATTCTCCAGCAAGAGGCATTTTTTTGATTTCTATCACTATTTCTTCATTTTCCTTTATTTTTTTCTTTTCTACAAGCGTTTTCGGCAAAATTATAGCCAGCGAACTACCCCATTTCCTTGTCTTAGTTCTTAATTCCATGATATTTAGTGATATTTAGTGATATTTAAATGTTTCGGTTTAGCAACCCAACTTTGGCTTATACTCATTAAAATGCCTGATGCAGAAGGAGATTAGCTTTTGTTTTGGATTATTTTGATTTTAATCGCCTTTATAGATGAACTTAATTTACTAAACTATCTTCAAACTCTTTCCTGTAATCTAATGCCTCTTTTGTAGTTAATTTATCAATAAAATCATAGAGCATTGAATTAAATTGCTCTGCTGATTTAATCATATTTCCAACTTCTTCTTTTGTTAT
>CAZUWB010000093.1:0-4555 GCA_964623945.1 uncultured Methanosarcinales archaeon
GATTCTGCAATTATAGCAGGGCCTAGCGCAGGCTCTTCTATTGCTGTACTTACAGTAGCAATGCTCGAGAATCTTGAATTAAACGAGGATTACGCTATAACAGGAACAATAAATTCAGGCGGCTTAATCGGGCCTGTAGGCGGATTAAGGGCAAAAGTAGAGGCTGCAAAAAAAGCAAGCTTGGAAAAAGTTTTCATACCTGCAGGCGAGATAATAGTGAGGATAGACAATACAACAACAGATTTGAAAAATCTTTCTAAAGAATTGGACATAGAAATTGTTGAAGTATCGACACTAAGCGAGGCTGTAAAGGAGTTTACTGGAAAGGACATCAAGCAAAGATTCAAAAATATAGAGATAAGTGAAGAATACACAAGCACAATGAAATCTTTAGCTAAAGATTTATGCGACAGGGGCAATAAGTTAAAGGCAGAAGCAAGAGACTTGAACTATTCAATTAATATTTCTGCATTAAAGGAAAATGCTCAGAATTTAACTGTCAAAGGAAAAGAGGCATTTGAAAAGCAAACTTTCTACTCATCTGCAAGTTATTGCTTTGGAGCAAATGTTGAATATTCCACTTTACTCTTGTTGTCAAGAAATTTATCGAAAGAAGCAGCAATAAAAGAGATAGAAAAATTAAATAAAGTCATAATAGATTTTAGAAATGAAGTTGAAAGCCAAGATAGAAAAACTATTACTGATTTAGAAGCCTATATTGTAGTTAAGGAAAGGCTTGCAGAAGCAGAGGAATCTGCAAATGAAGCACTTGAAATATTAAACAATACTAATAAAACAGAGAGAATTGTAAGATCTTTGGCTTACGCATCTGAAAGAATAAACTCAGCTTATTCATGGGCAACTTTTCTTGGAAAAAATGGAAAGACATTCAATTTAAACAAAGATGTTCTAAAAAAATCATGCCAAAATAAAATAAGCGAAGCTGATGAAAGAAAGCAATATGTTGAATTGTATTTTCCAGGCACGTTAGACAATATAAAAAAAGAAATAGATAAAGCTGGCGAGGAGCTTGAAAAAGGAAATTATGAGCTTTGCTTATCACAGGCTAGCAAGGCAAAAGCTGACGTTGATATTATATTAAGCGTATTTGGAGTTGACGCTGAGCAGTATCAAAACCTTGTTGATAGAAAACTTGAAATAGTGAAAAATAACATTGCAAGCCAAGCTTCAAAAGGAATATTTCCAATCTTGGGTTACAGTTATTACGAATATGCAAATTCGTTGAAAGAAAGTGATGTTTTCTCTGCGCTTCTTTATTCTGAATATGCTTTGGAGCTTGGAAATCTTGACATCTACTTCAAGGAAAGCAATGGCGGCAAGAAAAATATTAACGTTGATACGAAATTATTAGGAATATTTCTTTTAGGCGTTTTAATCGGAGCTTTTGCTGTTTCTTTAATAAGAAGAGATAGTGGCAAAATAAAAAAAACCAAAAGAATGAAATGAATTTAAACCCAAGCAGAACAAAAGTTAATTTGCTCTGCCGGGAAAAAAGAGGTGATAGATTATCACTGCGAAAATCTTAACGATTTTCGAGGTGCTCGAAAATTTCTAATTTTCGACACTTGATAAGTGATATTATCACTATAAAATAGGTTGTACTTATTATCACTTTAAAATGGATAAACTTATATTTAAACTTTTCTATTCAAAACTTATATTTTTACAATATTTAGTATTTATAATTGCTTTTGTAACTGGTTGTGCTCAAAATATTACAGGCAAAACAATACAACAAATACCTCAAGAAATAGCAAAAGCCCCTGAAGTTTACTTCTGCCCAAGAGAAGATTGCAGCAATGTATTTGAAAGCCATATAAAATCAGCAAATTTCTCGGTTTATTGCGCATTCTATGACATAGAGTTAAAAAATATAATAAACAGCTTAGCAAAGAAAAGCAAAACTATTGATGTCAAACTAGTTATGGACAGCTCAAATTTTCAAAGCCAAATAAAAGGAGATGGCATGAAGATGGATGACAATAACCAGCTAATGCACAATAAATTTTGCATAATTGACGACAAAATTGTTTTAACCGGCTCGTTTAACCCAACTGACAATGACAATTATTATAACAATAACAATATTGTAGTTATTTATTCAAACGTTTTAGCTAGAAATTATAAAGATGAATTTGAGGAATTATGGAATGGTAAATTTGGAGAAGGAAATAATGTTCAATTTCCAGCTATCTACATAAACAATGCAAAAATTGAAAATTACTTTTGCCCTGAAGATAATTGCGCATCACATATTATAGACCAAATTAAGAATGCTAAAACCAGCATTTATTTCATGAGTTTCAGCTTTACAAACGAAGAGATTGCAGACGCTTTGATCATTCAAGATGGTTTAGATATAAAAGGAATTTTTGATTCAAGCCAGTCTTCTAGCAAATTCTCGCAATTTAAAAGATTGCAGGAATTTGGAATTAATGTCAAGAAAGACACAAACAAGTACAAAATGCATCATAAAGTGTTTATTATCGATAATCAGACTGTTGTAACTGGAAGTTTTAATCCTACATTAAGTGGTGATACAAAAAATGATGAGAATGTGGTTGTAATTCATGATAAAAAAATTGCGAATCAATTTTTAAATGAATTTAATAGTCTATGGCAGTAATCGAAAATTTTTTAAAGAACAAGTAAATTATACATAATGAAATAAAATGGCAGAAGAAGAAAAGGAGACGGAGGATTACAATGATAAATTAGAAGATGAAAAAGAAGATAACTACAATGACGACATAAAAGAGGAAGAGGATTATAACAAGATTAGCGATGAAGAAGATGAAGACAGCGAAGAAGACGAAGGAGATGAAGAATGAAAATTAAATTATTTCATCTTTGAGAAGCAGTTATAATAAACTTTAAAAATGAACCAATTATCTTTTTTCTATGAATGATGTTTTAATTATCGGAACAGTCGCGCTTGACACAATTGAAACCCCGTTTGGCAAAGTTGAGAGAGCTTTAGGCGGAAGCGCAACTTACGCTTCTTTTGCTGCAAGCTTTTTTTCAAACCCGTCAATAATTTCTGTTGTAGGAAATGATTTTCCAAAAGATTATATAAATCTAATCAAAAAAAGAAATATAGATGTTGAAGGATTGAGAATAATCGGCAAAACTTTTCATTGGGAAGGTTTTTATGAATATGATATGAATGAAGCCAAGACGAGAAAAACAGAGTTAAACTCGCTAGAGAATTTTAAAGTTGAAGTTCCTGAAAAATATAAAAATATCAAGTATATTTTTTTAGCGAACATTGATCCAGAGCATCAGTTTCAAACATTAAGGCAAATTAACAAGCCAGGTTTTGTTGTTCTTGACACTATGAACTTCTGGATAAACAATAAAAAAAATTCTTTGATGAAAGTCATTAAAAATGTTGATGTGCTGCTTCTAAACGACGGTGAAGCCAGGCAGCTTTTTAAAACAGCGAATCTTGTAAATGCCGCAAATAAAGCTTTAAGCTTGGGGCCAAAGGCTGTGATAATAAAGAAAGGTGAGCATGGAGCTTTATTGTTTACAAAAAACAAACATTTTAGTGCTCCAGGTTATCCTTTGGAAAACATTAAAGATCCAACTGGCTGCGGGGATAGCTTTGGGGGCGCTTTTATCGGTTATTTGGCAAAAACCAAAGATTTAAGTGAATCAAATTTCAGAAAAGCAGTTGTTTATGGAAGTGTTGTTGCTTCACATAATGCAGAGGATTTTAATTTGAGCAGATTAAAAAATTTAACAATGAAAGATATAGAAAAAAGGTATAAGGAGTTTCAAGATATGCGAGAGTTTTAGATTTCCTCTTTCAAATTTGTTGTGACAATCATAGTTATCGTTGATTGTATCTCCTTTTTTTCTTTTCTAAAATTAAGCACAAAATCATTAAACTCTTCTATGTCCTTAAATTTTAGCTTGACTATTAAATCGTATTCACCAGTAATGCCAAAGACTTCTTTTACATGCTTGTTATTGAGAACTTTATTGTCAATGTATTCTGTTGCCGTGCCTTTTACAAGCATGAAAACAATAAAATTTTCACCAACAGCTTTGTTGTTTAACTTAATTGTAAATTTTTCGATTACCTTATTATCAATTAGCTTTTGTATTCTTTGATGGACCGTGCTAGGCCTTATCTTAGTAATCTTTGCAATTTCCCTTATTGGTTCTCTGGAATTTTGCTTTAAAATTTCAATGATTTTGTTGTCTTTGTCGTCTATGTCCATAAGGTTTCAAAGGCTCTCTGTTTTAAGAAAGTGCTAAAGTGGAAATTGCAAGCACTTACTAATATCTTGGGGGTATTGCTCGCAAACAATTATTTGTTTCAGAGAGCCTTTAACAAAAATAATAAATTTCTAACTTATATTTAAATTTTCCTATTTTTGTCCAATTTTTTAAATGAAAAACTGTATATTTTACAATTTTTATTTAAAAAAATATATAAATGTCCTAATTTACCTTCTTTTTGGTGGTTTTTATGGACAAAGGTGTTAGTTATGAAGTGAAAGATATTAAATTATCCGAGCAAGGA
>CAZUWB010000094.1:0-1711 GCA_964623945.1 uncultured Methanosarcinales archaeon
AAAATAATGTCTACAGGCAGAGTTCAAGGGCCTGCATTGAAAATCATTGTTGACAGAGAAAGAGAAATCAAGGCTTTTATTCCAAAACCATTCTGGCAGATACAGTTAATTGGGGAATATAACGAGCAGATAATCAATGCCTGGCACAAAGAGGACAAATTCTGGGAAAAAGACAAAGCTGAAAATGTAATCAAAAAAACAAAAGGACAAAAAGAAGCGATAGTCGATAAAATTGATAGAAAGCAATTTAATCAAGCACCGCCTTTTCCTTTTGATTTGACATCACTGCAAGTAGAAGCTTACAGATGTTTTAATATTTTTCCAAAAGAAACACTTGACATAGCCCAAGAGCTTTATACGTCAGGATTCATATCTTACCCAAGAACGTCGAGCCAGCAATTACCTGAAGCAATAGGGTATGAGAAGATTTTAAATGAGTTGTCAAAGCAAAAACAATATGCTGATTTAGTAAAAAAATTACTAAAAAAATCTAAATTAAAGCCGAATAACGGCAAAAAAACTGATCCAGCACATCCTGCCATATTCCCGACTGGAATTTCTCCGAAAGGATTAAATGAGAGGGAAGCTAAAATTTATGATTTGATTGTAAAAAGATTTCTTTCAACATCTGCAGAGCATGCAGTAAGGGAAACAGTGGCTGTTGACATCAATTGCAATGAAGAAATTTTTATCACAAAAGGCACAAGAACAGTTGAAAAAGGGTGGCATATTTTCTACGAGCCATATGTTAAACTTGAAGAGATAGAGTTGCCAAACTTCAAGGAGGATGATAAAATAAAAGTCAAAAAAATTGAATTGATCAGCAAGGAAACTCAAGCATCAAGAAGATACACCCCTGCTTCCATCATAAAAGAGCTTGAAAAAAGAAATCTTGGAACCAAAGCAACAAGATCAGAGATTATTGATACATTATTCCAAAGAGGCTATGTGCATGGAAAAGAGATAGAAGCAACAGGCTTGGGAATTTCAACAATAGAAACGCTAGAAAAGTACAGCCCAAAAATAATTGATGAAGAGTTGACAAGACATTTTGAGATAGAGATGGAAAAGATAAGGGAAAGGCAGCAGAAAAAAGAAGGGATTTTGGAAGAAGCAAAAGACGCTATAATAAAAATATTGAGTGATTTCAAAAAGCATGAAAAAGAAATCGGTGCAGAACTATCCAAAGCAAATCGGGAAACGCAAGACGAGATGTCTTTTCTTGGGATTTGTCCTGTGTGCAAGGAAGGAAGTTTACGCATAAGAAAAGGGAAAAATTGGTATTTTGCTGCTTGCTCTAATTACCCTAATTGTAAAACAATTTTTAGTTTACCTTCTAATGCATTATTAAAGCCTGCTAAGAAAGAATGTGAAGTCTGCGGGTATCCTATGATAACGTCAATTAAAAAAGGAAAACGGCCGCAAGATTTTTGTATTAATCCTGAATGTAAAAGTAAATATGCGGAAGGACAGGCTGGCAAAGAGGCAAAAGCTATTGCTAAAGGTGAAATAGAAAAGTCATGCCCTAAATGTGGTGTAGGTAAACTAGTTTTAAGAAAAAGTATTTACGGAAGCTTTTATGGTTGTAACCAATTTCCTAAATGTAGGTACACGGCCTCATTAACTAACAATTCCAAATCTAACGACACCATTCCCAAATAAATCCTCCTCCTTGCCCATTCGCTCTACGTTCACATAATTTGATAATTTT
>CAZUWB010000094.1:1811-4516 GCA_964623945.1 uncultured Methanosarcinales archaeon
AAATAAATCCTCCTCCTTGCCCATTCGCTCTACGTTCACATAATTTGATAATTTTTCTCTTTTGCAATTAGGTAAAATTGGTACCTTATAAACTTCACACGAGAATGTCCAGTGTCCATTGCTACTCCAATCTATATTTTAAAATGATATAAATAAGTTTGTAGCAGATATCCAAAGTGCAGGTATACTGAAAAGCTGGAAAATAATAACTAACTTTTCTGGATTTTTAACATATATTTTAAGCATATCATTTCTTTAAATTTGTGAATAAATACATATAATTTAAGTTATTTTTCTTATAAAATAGTAATATTTAAATATAATAACATACATAATAGGTATAATAACATACATAATAGGTATAATAACCTAAAAATGATTAAAAATCTTAATAAAAAAAGAAAAAATATTACCATTAATATTAAAGAAGACAATTCCTTTCAAATTCTGAAATTAGCCATCGATAATATAAAAGAAAAATACCATATTTCTAGTAATGAAATTTTGAGCCTGATTGAAGAAAAACCAATTTCAAAAGAAATTCTAATTCCAGTTTCTATATTCGAAGTTAATAATCTAAGCGCTTTAGAAGCTATTTGTAAATATCTAAAAGAAGAGCTTGAACTAGGCTATAGCAAAATAGCCTCATTATTAAACAGGAATAGCAGGACAATATGGGCAACATATAACAATGCAGTAAAAAAGAAAAGAGAGAGATTAAAGGTAAAAGATTCCAAATTCTTTGTTCCAATTTCTGTTTTTACCGACAGAAGGGTTAGTGTTCTTGGAGCCATTGTTGGCCACTTGAAAGTAAACTTCAACTTGCGCTATAGCGAGATTGCAATTCTCCTTAATCGGGATGAAAGAAACATCTGGACTGTGTATAATCGCTACAAGAATAAAAAATGAGTAAAGAGAAATCCGCATCGAGGAATCTGGATATAATTCAAGTAGATAAAACAGTCAAATACTTTGATATTAAAAAATTAGTAATGTATCTAGCTCCGCTGGTAATAGTATTATTAACAATTACGAGTATTTTCTTCTTTAAATCTTCAATTACTGGTTATTTAGTAATTAGCAAGGAATTCAACTACACAGATAATTTAAATTTGATAGTCAATGAAAGTTCTGAGTATGTTTGGAAGCCAACAATATATGGGGATTTGAGCAGGATTGACATTAGTGGCAGTACGACACTGAACGGTACTGTAAGAATTTACATAGAGAATGATGATAAAAGGTACTTATTATACGATAATACAAAAATAGAAGAAAAGGCACTTGCAGCATTAACTGGGTTAGTTATTTCAAACATATCTTTAGAAAACCAGTCTTTTGCTCTCAATGAAACTGTTAATGATAGCAGCACCAATGAAACTTTGATTCAAAATGAGTCAGCAAATAAGTCATCAGCTGATAAAATAATAACCATTAAAATGCAATATAATCCTAATACAACATTTGATTCAGACAATGACGGCGTTGAAACAATTCAAGGCGTTGTTGACTTCACAGTCGCAAATACAGCTTTTAACTGGGATCCCAACAAGGATAAATTATGCACTAAATGGGAAGTTTACTCAATTGACAACAAAGAAAGTAATTTTGTATGTTATGGGAATGAAAAATGTTGCAACTTTGTTGGACTAGAAAATAAAAGGGCTAATTGGGATGAAATATTCTACTTATACTATGGATTGCAGGGGGCTACTGCAAATAATATAGTTTCTGCGCAAGTTGTTTATGTCGACTATAATTTAAGTATAGAAAATCCATATTCCGAGATTTATAATTCCAGTTTAGGCACTTTAATAGCTTACTTCTATGAGCCATTAATCAGATTTAGCAATATTTGCATAGATACATGCAGATTAACTAGATTCAATAAAGACAACTACAAGTTAATTTTCGAGCTTAACAATTCCCAATTGAGGCTAGACACTATATCTTACACAATCATAGAAAAATCCAGAGAAATTAAGAAAAATATTAAAAATATAAGCTTGATTAAGAAAAATAACATTTCAATTGATTTAAGCCAATATTTCTCAAACATTGATGAGGCAACAACATTCACTTACTTTAAGCAAGATGGAATTAGTATTTTATTTGAAAACAATATTGCAACAATTATACCAGCTCAAGACTTTATTGGAACTGCTTACACATTCATAACAGCAACTAAAGGAAGCGATGCAGTTGTTTCAAATATATTCGCTATTGATGTAGTAAGTGCAACAATTGACATAACACCAAAAATAATTTCTGAAAAAGAGCACTTTGAACTTAGCGATGATGTAGAGTTTGATTTTGAATATTTGGAAAAACAAGAGTTAATTGAGCATGGAAAATGGAAAGAAGAGTATGAGGTTTATGAAGAAGAAACAGAACTAGAAGAAGATGAATTGGAGTTATTAAGAGAAAAGATAGAAGAAGAAAAAGAATTGCTTTCTGAAGCAGAAAAGTCAATTAAAAGGCAAAAGAAAAAATGGCAGAAAATAAATGAAAGCATTGAAACTTTTGTTTATGACAATGAAGGCAACTTAAAAGATATTGATGTTGAGATAGAAGAGCTTAGAGAAGGAAAGTTTGACATAAAGATACCAAAGCCAAGAGCATTTAGAGCAGGCAAATACACATTGGAATTAAATTTAATCAAGGATGGAATAACTTACACACAATCACAAGATTTCACTTGGGGT
>CAZUWB010000095.1:0-4484 GCA_964623945.1 uncultured Methanosarcinales archaeon
GCAATAACTTCAAGCAAGCTTGGATTTCCGTTGTAGCCGAAAAGTCCTTTTAAGAATCCGCCAATTAATCCTTTCTCGTTTAGTATATGATTTATGTCAAACAAAGGAGTGATTATTCCACTCACCAAATTTGCTTCCTCAAATTCATGAATTCCATGCGCTACTAATCCAGCTGCAAAAAGTATCAATAAAATGCTGCTGATATTGAACAATCTTTTCAAATTTATTTTTCTTGTACTTATAAAAAATAAATAGCCAACAACAATTGCTGCAATAATTCCCAAAGTTCCTCCAACAAAATTTATTCCGCTTGCATAATTTATAGCATTCAGGAAAATAACAGTTTCAACGCCTTCCCTTATTATCGCAATGAATATAATCATAAAAATTCCAATGTGAGAAAACAATGGCTGTGATTTCATTAAATGCGTTTGGACTTTTCCTTCAATCTCTTTTGCAATATGCCTCTGCTTCATCATCCAAAGTATCATTGTTGTAAGCAAAAAAGCTCCTATAAGCATTGTGGTTCCCTCAAAGATTTGCTCTGTTTTACCTTCAAAACTTCCTGCAAAAAACGTAAAGATAAAAGCTGCAAGAATGCTTGTAAGAATTCCAAAAACAATGCCATAATAAACAGTTTTCCTGTAGTTTTGATTGTTTGTTTTATTTAGGTAAGCAAGAACAATGCCAACAACCAAGCTGGCTTCCAATGTTTCCCTTGATGTTACTAAAAATGATTCTAACATTTAATGCCTCTTTGTTTATTATATCTTTGTGGCTACATATGTTGCGCCTGCACCACCTGCAGCTGCAACTGCAAGTTTAGTGGAACTGCTAGCATAGTAAGGTACTATCAAAGGAGTTAATTGAACAGATGCATAAATGCCCGCTGCAACAACTGCAACTTTAGTCAATTTCTTTACAACATTATCCAAACCCATGTAAACCACCTTTACTTAACAATTGTTAATTTAGAACAAAGTATATATATTTAAAGCTTTCTGAGGACTATCCTATATACGTTTAGAATAGTGCGAAATTCGTTATTCAAAATTAGAAATTAGTTAGTTATAAAGTGCCTTTTATAGTCTCCTTTATAATAGCTGGGCATATTCTTGTAACTCCATCAACCCTTTTGATTTTGTCAGAAACTTCTCGCAAAGCATCGCTATTCTTAGCCCAGACTTCAAGCATAAACATATGATCCCCTGTTGATGAAGCAACATACTTTACTTCATCAAAATCTGCTAGTTTTTTTGCTACATCTAAGTATTTTTCAGGCTCAACATCAACTCCAACTAAAGCAACATTTTCAAACCCTATTTTGCTTGTATCCACAACCAAGGAATATTTCTTTATAACTTCATTCTTTTCAAGGTTTGAAACCCTTTTTCTTATTGTTGATTCAGAAACTTTTAGTTTTTTTGCTATATGCATAAACGGTGTTCTTGAATTTTTAGATAAAAATTCTATAATATTTAAATCAAGCTTATCCATATAACCACCTTAATTTCTTAGTCAAGCGGCATGCTTGAACAAAACATACCTTTTATCAACATTAACATATTCTGCTTTTGTTTTTGAATCTAACTTGTCTAACAATGTAGTAAATGCAACAAAAGATATTGCAATGCCTGATGCAAACAATAACCTTTCATAAATCACAACTGGAATTAAAGCAATCCAAGCTGTGCTAGTCATTGGAACAATATAGTTCCACATTGCACCTCCAACAGCATGTGCTGTGAAAGTTGCGCCTAAGCTCCTTAAAAAAATTCTATCGCCATATTTCTTTGGAAGTAATTTAACAATGATTGGTATTGTCCAAAACAATGAAAAGTACCAAACTTGTCTGCCAATAGGATGAGCAATAAACAACAAAATTGCGATTACTGGAACAATAAAGCTGAGCTTGTCTTTTTTAATACCGAAATACCAAGCCGCAAATAACATAGGCATCAATCTCAAAACTGTAACCAAATCAAATGTTGCATGGCTTACAATTTTACTTGCAATTTCCGCAATTAATACAGATAAAACTCCTACAACTGGTCCAAGAAAAGCGCCTGCAACAGGCCCCAAAAACTGAAATAAAGTAAAGAACTGATTTTCAGCCCCAACCAATCTTGAAAAATTTATCCTGTCACCAACAAAAACTAAAATGCTGAATATTAATAAAAATAGCAGACCTTTTTTTGTAATTAATTTATTTAAATTCATCAAATCACCCAAAAAATGATACAATAGCTTAATTTAAATAATTTTCTATCAGTTAGAAATTCTCGGTTAAGTAAACAGAATAAGTCTTTCCTTGAACTTCTCTCTTGATTAAATGCTTCTTCTCAAAATCTGTAAGTATTTGGCTTACTTTAGCTTTTGAAAGATCTGTCCTGTATTTTAAAGTGGATTGTGTAATGCCTTCCTGCTCTTTGATTGCTTTCAGCACCCTTTTTTCATTTTCATCCATTGCTTTCGAAACCAATTCAAACTTATTTTGCTCTATTCCCATTTTCTTCTCTTCTTCCAGCCTTTTCAATATCGCTTCCTCGCTTGTGCTGAAAAATAATAAATACACTCCTAAAGCTCCGATAAATGAAATTAAGCCAACTGCTATATGCGACAATCCAAGCAATGATTCTACTCTTTGACATTCATTTGTTGAGTAACATTGCAAAGCAGTAGTTTGCCTGCCAAGAACGCCCATAAAACTAAAGGCTAGAACACTAGCTAATACACTTATTGACAGAATAACAAAACCAAGCTTCTTGTTTTCCATAATATCCCCTAAACTATACTTATATATAGCAGTATTTAAATCTTTTGGCTATGTAGGCTCTGTAGAAAATCTCACGAATAAGCTCGTCGAAAGCTTTTTTTCTATATACTCTAGAATATAGATTTTGAAGCTTTAGGCGACAAAATCAAGAAATAAGTTAAAAATGCAAAAGACTTTCTACAGAGCCGGCTATGTATAATGACTATCTTTATTACTTAAATTGGAATTTTAATTGAGCCATTTATTGGTTAAAAACAACAACCTTTTTAAATCACTTATTTCTACAAACAATAGGTGAAAAAATTCAAATCATCAAAACACAAAATACTTGTAACTTCAGCACTACCGTACGCCAACGGGAGTTTGCATCTTGGCCATCTAGTAGAATACATACAAACAGATATTTTCGTCAGGTTTCTAAGGTCAATTGGTGAGGATGTAATTTACATTTGCTCTGACGATGCTCACGGCGCTCCAATTGAGATTAAAGCAAATGAGCTTGGCATAAAGCCAGAACAGCTTATTTCAGATGTCTATGAAGAACATACAAAAGATTTCAAAGAATTCTTAATCAGCTTTGATAATTATTACACAACAAACAGCCCTGAAAACAAGCATTACAGCGATTTAATTTTTAATAAATTAAAGGAAAAAAATCTTATCTACACAAAAGATATAGAAGTTACTTATTGCGAGTTTTGCAAAAGAACCTTGCCAGACAGATATGTCAAAGGAAAATGCCCAAAATGCAATGCTCCTGACCAGTATGGCGATGTTTGCGAAAACTGCAACGCAGCATACAAAACAATAGACTTGATTGAGCCTTATTGCGCAATCTGCAAAAACAAGCCAGTAAGAAAAACTTCAAAGCATTATTTTTTCAAGTTAAGCAAATTCTCAAAAAAGCTTGAGTCATGGCTCAATAAAAATAAAAATTTGCAGCCTGAGATAAAAAATTTCGTATTCAACTGGATAAAAAATGGCTTGGAAGATTGGAACATAAGCAGGGACGGCCCTTATTTTGGTTTTAAAATTCCAGGTGAAGAAAACAAGTACTACTATGTTTGGCTCGATGCCCCAATCGGCTACATTGCAAGCACTGAAAACTATTGTAAAAAACATGGCTTGAAAACAGAAGACTATTGGAACAACAAAAACACGAAGATACATCACTTCATTGGCAAAGACATAATTTATTTTCATTTCTTGTTTTGGCCTGCAATGTTAATTGGTTCTGATTTTGAATTGCCAAACAGCATAGTTGTACATGGATTCTTGACAGTCAATGGCGAGAAGATGAGCAAAAGCCGAGGCACTTTTTTCACAGCAAGAGAATTTTTGCAAAAATATGAAGCAGAACATTTGAGATTTTATTATGCAAGCCTGTTAAGCAGAACAATGTCTGACATAGACTTAAGCTTTGAAGACTTAAGGAAAAAAATAAACAATGAGTTAGCTGACAATATTGGAAATTTCTGCAACAGAATTTCAATATTTTTGAACAGGTATTTTGATGGCGAAGTAAAAAGCATAGAAAACAACAAAAAGTTGATAAGCGAGGTAAAGAAAAAGATAAAAAGCGTTGAAAAAAATTATCATGCATTAAATTTCAATGAAGCAGTTAAAGATATTTTGCACATTTCTTCCATAGGAAACAAATATTTTCAAGACAATGAGCCATGGAAATTAATCAACAATGATAAAGAAA
>CAZUWB010000096.1:0-4437 GCA_964623945.1 uncultured Methanosarcinales archaeon
AAATAAATCTTGCCCAAAATGCGGTCAAGGCACTTTTATGGCAAAGCATGCAAATAGATGGACATGCGGTAATTGCAGATATGTAGAATTCTTGAGTAAATAGATTTATTTTATTTCAGGTGCTCCAGAACCACAATTCTGGCATATTTTGCGTTCTTCTAAATTCTTTCCATCGACATCTACAATTTTAGTTATCTTAGATTTTTCTCCACAAAATCTACAATATTCATAATCGGCTTCTTCAATAACCAATTTAGGATCAAAATACTCAACATTAAAATAACGATATAAAATATCATTTAGTACATTGGCAATTGTGTTATAATCATCACTACCATAAAAAATTTTTATACTTTCCTTAGTACTTTCATCAATCTGGACTTTTAGTGTTATCATATTTCCATTCTTAAATTTTATATATAACTTTTTCTTAATATATTCTGATAATCATTTTCAACTTGTTCATATGTTATAAATTCACATTTATCTTTTATTGGTTTAAAAGCATTTTTACTTATTTCTTTTTTAAATTTTTCCATTCTACTTTCTCTTGAGATACAGTAAAAGAATGTTTGAAAATCCTGTAGTTCAATAAATTTAATAAATGCATCTCTAAAATCAGTTGATTGTTCAACTTCAAAAATCTTTATAGGAAAACCCCTATGATTGAACCATATCACATCAAAAAAGCGAACAGTTTCCTTAATTATTTTTTCATAAGTAAAAGGAGGTATAATTTGTAAAGTAGATAAGCTCCCCAAGGTTTTATTCTGAAAAACCCATTTTTTATCGTTAGTATAAGTATCATCAACATCTTCCTTATGATTACCAATTTCTAGAAGCATACCTTGAATTTTTGCATGGTACCTCTCTTCTTTTTGCACTATTGTTTTAGGCTCTTTAGTTAATTTAGGCAATTTGTCTAAGTATTCAGTTAAAGCATAAACGCCTAAACCAATTCTAGTAAATCTAGGGTCCCTTTGAACTCTTTCTTGGATTGTATAGTCTGGAGTCTTCCCTTTAACTTTTGACAAATTCTTATACTTCCATATTTCTTTGTAGAGTAGCTTCAAAGGAGCAAAATAACCATTATTTAACATAACTTGTTCTATTGCTTCAGAATATGTTGAATCTTTAGTTCTTTCCATAATCGTATCATATAATTTTTTCATCCCTTACCAAACTTCTGAAAAACAAGCAAATCCTCTGTTGTTATCTTTTCTCTTCTTTTAATCTTGTTATTGACTTCTTCTTCTTTTGATTTTAAAAATGATTCTTGCTCTTGCCTTTTTGTCTCTTTTCTTTCAGAGCTAATTTTGTCTAAATTTCCTCTAACATCATTCATTTCTTTTAGCTTCTCTTTTAACTTAGCATTCGTTTCATTGAAATTCTTTTTGAATTCTGAAAATTTCTTGAATGCTTCTTCTTCACCTACCTTTATTTTGTCAATTTCAGCAGATATCTTCAGTATTTCCTCATGCAAAGCCTGGCTTTGCTTTGCTTTCTCCTGTATTAATTTATGAGTTTCATTTGCTTCCTTTCTCATTTTCCTAATTGAATCAGAAGCCTCGCTATATTTTTTGTCAGCTTCGACAAGGACACTTGAGTCGCTATACAATTTTTTCATTTCCTTTATTTTTTTCATAATTGCCTGCTCTTTGTCAAAAGACATAGGCTCTGTCTCTATCTTAAATTCCAATTTTTCAATATTTTCCTTAAGTCTAGAAGGAGATTCCTTTATATCCAAGGATTTTGATAAAGATATTTTTTCTTTCTTTAACTTATCCAGCTCAATTGATTTAGAGTTTATATCTTTATTTATGCTGTCTCTTTTTTGTTTTAGTACTTTGACTTCCTGTGTTAAAGAGTCTCTTTTAGCTTTATTCTCTTTTATCTTTTCAATAGCCTCTTTTATCTTTGCAGAGTGCTCTCCCTTTTTCTTGAACCATGACTCTTTTTCCTTGTCAAGCTCGTTAAGAGTATTTCTTAATTTAGATACCCCTACTTTGTGATTGTTAAGTTCATCAACTAATTCTTTTGCACTTTGTGATATCATTAGCTTGAACCGCTAAATCCAGCATTTTTTACTTAGCCGAATAAAGAGCCTAAACCAGCTGCTGCAGCCTCTTCACTTTTCTTTTCTTCTGCTGCTTTCTTTGCATGGTCAACTTTGGCCTCAGCTTTGTGCTCTGCTGCTGGCGCTGCTGCTACTGCAACAGGCATAGCTGCTTTCTCAATAGCTTCGTCTATGTTGACTCCTTCCAAAGCCGCTACAAGTGCTTTTGCTCTTGATTCATCTACCATTACATGAGCTGCCTCAAGCACTTTCTTGACATTTGCTTCGTCTACTTTCTGCCCTGCTTTGTGAAGCAACATAGCTGCGTACACATATTCCATTTTATTTCCTCCATAAATTTATTTTCAATATTTGTTTTTGTTCTGTTTTATTTAATGTGATTTTTATGTTTTTACAATGTGTTAGTTACTACACAGCGCATTATTTTTTATTTTCATTAAATTTTATTTTTAAAAAATAATTGAAAATGATTTATTGAATTTTTCGTTAATGTTCAATCGTTATTGGGTTTTGATTAATTTTATTTTTTTTTCTTGCTCCTCTATTGCTTTTTTATGAATATCATGATAGATTTTCTCGACTTCTTTCACTTCCTTTTGTTTTTCTCTCATCTTGATGTTTGCTTCCAATTCTTCTCTTGTTGGAGCTTTTATTTCTGTTGATTCTGTTTTTTGTTCAGTAGTTTCTTGAGTTTTTGATTCAGAATGTTTTATTTCTTCTTCCTTCTTTACACTTTCCTTTTTTTCAACAACTTGTATGTTTGCTGTTAATTTCAAGCTCAGCATTTGCTGCTCTGCTTTTCCTAACAATATGTCAATAATACCTTTATCAAAAATATTTCTTTCAATTCCAAGCGCTTTAGCATCATTGAATGATTTTCCAACAAGCAACCTTATAGTTTCTTTTGTAGGATAAGCAGCATAATTTGCAAGGTTGAATGCCCATCTTGATGCATTTATTAATCTGTTTTTGTATTCCGATTCGTCAATAGACAAAACATCTCTTCCATATATAAGCCCGTTTTCAAAAACAGCAACTAAGTCCAAGCCGACTTCCATTGGTTGAACGCCAAGCCTTGTCAGAATTTCAGCAACTTTTGGCTTTATTTTTTCTCCAGCTTTAACAACTACAGTATCTTCTTTTATAGCTACTTTTCCACCTTCAACACCGGATTTAATGCCTGCTAAAGCTAACTCACCAATAATTGGTCCAGGCGCAAATGATGTTGCTCCTTTGTTGACTATAATGTCTCTTGGCGCTGTCTGCCCAGCTTTTGCTGGAGCAGGGCTTTTGCTTTTCTGCAAAGTCTTGCTTAGCTTGAAAGGATTTTCTTTTGTGAAAATTAAAGCAGGCTCTCCACCTAAATAAGATTCGAGCTTTTCTATGCCTTTTTTCTTGGATTTTGTCTGCTCAAAAGCAAGCTTGATGAGCCTTCTTTTTGTCATTGTAATGAAAAATTTGCCTCTTAATTGGGCCCTCATAGTTTGCAGCTGAGGCGCTGGCAGGTTTTCCATATTTACAACTCCAATGATAGGGTACTCGCTAATAAGATTTACAAGATTGCTTACAATTTCCTTTTTGTAATTAGCTACATGAGCTTGAACTTTTGACACTTGTTCCATTTTTACTTAGTTTCTTTTACAACCTCGACTTTTTCTCCAACTTTAACTGGTTTGCCCATTGTCAGCTTTACGTATATGTCTTTTATGTTGTGCTTTTCATTTGGCAAAACCTGCAATAATGAGCTATAAATAGTCAATGCATTTTCAGCAATTACCTCATCGCTCATTTCTTCAGTTCCGATAGGGCATTGAATCAAAGGAGCATTTTTTGTGGTTGCTCTTATAGTGTGCTGCAGCTTCTCATATAATGATTTTAAGTTAGCATTTGGCGGTACTACTGAACCTGACTTTGGGTTTGGCATCTTTCCCCTTGGCCCAAATATCCTTCCAAATGCAGTTGCAACTTTCGGCATTATGTTAGCTTGGGCAATAAAGAAATCAAAGCTGTTTGCAATTTTCTTTATTTCTTTCTTGTCTTTGTACCTTTCAAAATTGTCTGATAAAATCACAGAATCAGCAATGCCTTTTGCCTGTGCTTCCAGCTCTGCTCCAACCAAAGCGCATACCTTAACTTTCTTTCCTCTTAGATGAGGCAGTGTAATGAAAGCATCAATTTGATGCTCCTGCTTTTTCGGGTCAAGCCCTTTTAGATTTATGATTAAGTCAAAAGTTTGCGTGAAATTCCTTTTAGAAGAAATATCCTTTGCTTTTGCTATTGCAGCTTTTATCTGTTCTTTGTCCATTTAAGCCCTCCTACCGAAGTAGTCTGAAACGGGATAATTTAGTGGAATGTTAAGG
>CAZUWB010000097.1:0-4386 GCA_964623945.1 uncultured Methanosarcinales archaeon
AAACAAGAAAGACAAAAGAAAGAATAGAGGATGATATGCTAAAGCTTAATCTTGGCAGAGATGCTTGTGTGATTGCGTTAGGAGGTGGTGTTGTTGGGGATTTGGCTGGGTTTGCAGCTGCAACTTACATGAGAGGAATTCCTTACATTCAAGTTCCTACAACTTTGCTTGCAATGGTTGATAGCTCTATAGGCGGGAAAGTTGGTGTTGATACATTGCATGCAAAAAATGCAATAGGAGCTTTTTATCAGCCAAAAAGGTTATTATAGACTTGAATTTCATAAAAACCCTGCCAAAAAATGAAATTGCAAACGGTTTAACTGAAGTGGTTAAGTATGCCTTAATAAAAGATAAGAATTTTTTCCATTTTCTTGAGAAAAATATTGACAAAATTTTGGATTGTGACTTGAATATTTTAAAACAAACAATAAAAAGAAGCTGTGAAATAAAAGCATCGGTTGTGATGCAGGATGAAAAGGAAAAAGGTGTAAGAAAGATTCTAAATTATGGGCATACAATAGGGCATGCAATTGAATCTGCTTTAAATTATAAAATCAGCCACGGACAAGCAATTGCAATTGGCATGAACTATGCTGCCAAGCTTTCTGCAAAACTTGGCTTTTTGCATGAAGGTTCAGTAATAAGGCAGAATAATTTGCTTGAATACATAGGTTTGCCACATAAATTAAGCCATCATAAACTAAAGCCAATAAAAATTTTAGAGCACATACAATATGATAAAAAAATAATAAATGGAAAAATAAATTTTGTTTTGTTAAATTCTATTGGTGATGCAATAATTTCTGATAAAATAACTTTAGAAAATATTAAGCATATTCTCGAGGAAAGATAAAATGCTTGCAGCAGTTGTAATAGCAAGAAGCTACAGAGATGCAATTAATGACATTAAAAAAACTCAAGATGCGGATTTAATTGAATTAAGATTAGATTATATAAAAAAATTAGACGATAAGAAATTAAGAAATATAATAAGAAGCTGTAAAAAGTCAGTAATTGTAACTATTAGGAAAAAAGATGAAGGTGGATTTTTTATTGGGAATGAAAAAGGAAGAATACAAATATTAGAAAATGCAATAAAATATAATGCAGATTATATTGATACAGAATATTCATCTAATAAAAAGTCGATAAAAGAATTAATAAGAAATAAAGAAAATTCGAAAATAATCATTTCGTATCATAATTCTAAAGAAACTCCAGCTAATTTAATGAATATCTATAATAACATCAAAAAATTAGAGCCTGATTTAATAAAAATAGTAACGTATGCCAATTCTGTTTCTGACAATTTTAAGATTTTTAACTTAATAAAAACTGCAAAAAAAGAAGAAAGAAAGGTAATTGCTTTTTGTATGGGTCCTTATGGGGAATTTAGCAGAATTTTGAGCATTATTTTCGGCTCACAAATAACTTATGCATCCATTGATAAAGGAAAAGAATCTGTAGCTAGTCAGTTGACTTTAGATGAAATGAACAATATTTACAGAATAAAAAAATTAAATAAAAATACAAAAATTTACGGTTTGATTGGAAATCCTGTTGAGCATTCTTGGTCACATATAATACATAATGCTGGTTTTGATAAATTCGGTATTAATTCTATATATTTAAAATTCAAAGTCAATAAACTTAAAGAATTTATTGCATGTTTCAAAAAATTAAATATAGGTGGTTTTAGTGTAACTATCCCACATAAAATAGATACAATAAATTTCTTAGATAAAAAAGCTGAAAAAATCGGAGCTGTAAATACAATTGTCGTTAGAAACAAAAAATTAATAGGCTACAACACAGATTGTGATGGAGCAATTCAAGCTTTAAAGAAAAAAACCAAATTAAAAGGTAAAAATATTGCTGTAATTGGGGCTGGCGGCGCATCAAGAGCAATAGTTTATGGGTTAAAAGAAGAAAATGCAAATATTACAATTTTGAATAGAACTTTAGAAAAAGCAAAATGGATTGCTAAAGATTTTGGTTGCAATTATGGACAATTAAATAAACTAAAAGATATTGAATATGATATCTTGATTAATACAACACCTATTGGGATGCATCCTAATTTTAATGCTTTACCTATTCCATCAAAACTGATCAAAAAAAATAAAGTTGTTTTTGATATTGTGTTCAATCCATACAAAACTAAATTGCTCAAGGAAGCTGAAAAAAAAGATTGTGTTATAATCTCTGGTATTGAAATGCTGATTTATGGAGCTTTATTTCAGTTCAAACTTTGGACAGGTAGGAATGTACCTAAGCAGTTAATTAGGAAAAAAATTTTAGGATATTTGAAAAATGCTAGCAATTAAAACTAAAAAATTTGTTAAAGCTGTTATAGAAGCCCCGCCTTCTAAAAGCTACACTCAAAGAGCTTTAATAATTGCTGCTTTGGCTGATGGTACCTCTATAATAAAAAATCCTTTATTAAGCAACGACACAAACTATATGATTTCTGCATTAGGACAATTGGGTGTGAAAATAATAAAAAATGGCAATAACCTCATTGTTCATGGAAAAAATGGGAAATTAAATTCATCTAAAAATAAAATTTTTGTTGGAAATGCTGGAACAACAATGCGGTTTATTACAAGCTTAGCATCGCTTGCTGAAGGAGAAACTGTAATAACAGGCGACAAAAGAATGCAGCAACGTCCTATCCAAGATTTGCTTAATGTATTGAATCAGTTAGGAATAAAAAGCGAAAGTAATAATGGTCTTCCTCCCGTAAAAATTTACGGTAACTCATTTAATGGCGGAAATGTAAAATTAAAAGGTGATGTAAGCAGTCAGTTTCTTTCATCGGTTTTGATGTGCGCGCCTTATGCAAAAAAAGCTACAACAATAAGCATAATTGGCAATTTAGCATCTAAACCTTATGTAGATATTACGTTAGATGTAATGAATAATTTCGGGGTTAATGTTAAAAATTTGAATTATAAAAGATTTATAGTTAATAACAATAGGAAATATAAAGCCGGGAGTTACAAAATCGAGGGTGATGCTTCCAGTGCGAGCTATTTCTTTGCAGCAGCTGCTATTGCAAAAGGAAAAATAATGGTAAAGAATATAAATCCAGACTCTAAACAAGGTGATATAAAGTTTGTTGACATACTTAAAAAAATGGGGTGTGGCGTTAAAAAAGGCAAAGATTTTGTCGAGGTGCAAGGCAACAGGCTTAAAAGTATTTATGTAGATATGAATGATATGCCTGATGTTGTGCCGACTTTGGCTGTAACAAGCTTGTTTGCAGAATCAACAACCACAATAAGAAATGTGCAAAATTTGAGGTTTAAAGAAACAGACAGGTTAAAAGCTTTGGCTTTTGAGTTAAGAAAAATAGGCGCTAATGTTGAAGAAACGAATGACGGATTGAAAATAAGGAGAAGAAGACTGCAAAAAGCTATTATTGAAACATACAATGACCACAGAATGGCTATGAGTTTCGCGATTGCAGGCTTAGCAATCAATGGCATAAAAATAAAAAATCCTAATTGCGTTGCAAAATCATTTCCTGATTTTTGGAAGAAATTCAATAGTTTGCACAAAAAATGAACATAGCACTAATTGGCTTTAGAGGAACTGGAAAAACAACAGTGGGAAAATTATTGGCAAAAAGATTGGACAAAAAATTTATTTCTAGTGATGAAGAGATAGAAAAGAAAACTAAGACCAGTATATCTAGATTTGTTAAAAAATATGGGTGGGACCGATTTAGGGAAGTTGAATCAGAGGTTATAGAAAAAATTAGTGATTTCGACGAATGTGTTTTTGATACAGGCGGCGGCATAATAATGAGAAATGAAAATATTATCAATTTGAAAAGAAGCTCATTGATTGTTTTGTTAACAGCTGATATTAAAACCATAACAAATAGGTTGAAGAGCAGCAAGGCAAGGCCTGCTTTAACAAAGGGAAATTACATTGATGAAGTGAAAGATGTTTTACAAGAGCGTGAATATAGGTATAAAAAAGCAGCAGATTATAGTATTGATACTTCAAGATTAACTCCAGAAGAGATTTGTGATTTGATAACTCACTATATTCAAATGGAGCTGCAATAAAATGTCAAATACATTTGGAACTTTGTTTAAAATTACAACATGGGGAGAAAGCCATGGAAAAGCTATTGGAGTTGTTGTAGATGGTTGTCCAGCTGGGTTAAGCATAAGCGAAGAAGATGTACAAAAAGAGCTTGACAAAAGGGCGCCTGGACAAAGCGAAGTTACAAGTTCCAGAAAAGAGGCCGACAAAGTGGAAATTCTTTCTGGCGTATTTGAAAATAAGACAACTGGAATGCCTATTTCGATGATAATCTACAATAAGGATGCTGATTCCTCAAAATACGAGAAAATAAAGCATTTGCTGAGG
>CAZUWB010000098.1:0-2050 GCA_964623945.1 uncultured Methanosarcinales archaeon
AGCATCATGGCTGGTTTTTCCCTAAAAAATACGTTAAAAATCTCTTTGTTATTAACCATCTATAACCCCCAAAATATTAAAATATCGTTTTCAGTATATATTTTACATTATCTAAGTAGTATTTAAAGGTTTCGAAAATCAAAGATTTCGAATACCCTGAAAATTGTTTTCAATTTTCAATGATTTCGTTTTTAGGATTTCGTGTTTTAATTTTATTATTTTTTTATTTTTATTGAATTTTCGTTTAATGAGTTTCATTATTTAGTTTAACGAATTTATTTTAAAAATAAAAAGATAAATTGAATAAACTTATCCTTGCAAACTATATCTTGGCGCTAAATTAGTTACAGAATTCAATTGCTTTTGTATCTCTGCTTCATCCTCATTACCATAAGAAATTAAATATTTGTCTAAATTTTTTATAATATAATTATCAAATTCATTATTTGGTTGTCCATTGACATAAAATTTTAATTTTTTGTTGTTTTCATTACAATGACTTTGACTATCTATAACTAAACAATTGTTATTTATGTCGCCGCCTAAGGATTTGAACAAATGTCCTATTGTTAGCCCAGTTGCATGTGTATGCACAACATCTCCAATGCCTTCTTCAAAATGAATAAATCTTGATGCAAGCTGATATTTTTTTTGAGAGAAATCAATCGATTGTCCATTTATGTAGACTTTTACATCGGCATGCAAGTGCGCAGACCTCAATGGGCCTATTCCGCTTAATAAACTCAGGTCTTTATTGTCTTTTTGCAATTCGTTTAACTGACTTATCAAAGTACCTTTTGAAATCCACTGCCATAAAAATAGAATTACTAACAATAGAATTAAAAAATAAAAAATCGTGTCTTTTTTTGCCATATTTGATTTTAATTAATTTTATTAATGGTCTTATATTATTTTAAAGATTTTTATTGACCTTGGTTTTGCTCCACATTAACAACTTTATTAGTAGTTAAATCCTTGTAATTTCCAAGAACCGAAGCTATTCTAAAAACAAATGAGCCATCTTTCTCAACAGTAAAAAACTGTTTTAAGGCTTCACTTGAAGGATAAACAGCAACTTCGCTAGATAAAATTGTTGTTGGAACTTGTGTTATATTATATTTATCAATAAGCTCTTTACCTTTAGCATCACTTATATCAACTGTTTCCTCTTTATCAAGATTTATAGCAAAGCTTTGAGGATTTGTAATTATTTGATTGTGCAAATTTACATCATAACATTCTTTACAACTTTTATCAGTCAGGTAGATTATATCCACAAGACCTCTTAATTTGCTAGTTGTTAAGTTAATGAATGGCGGATAAACCAATCTCAAAACATAGTAGCCATCTTTTTCTATAGTGCCTATTTGGGGCCATGCTTCCTTCATAATTTCATATGCAACAGCATCTTTAGATAAGATAATTGTTGGTGCAAAATCAAGATTATATTTTTTTAATAATTCCTTGCCTTCATTGCTTTCTGGATTGATTATTTTTTCTTGAGAAATCTTAATGCCTGCTCCCTTAATTTGATTTATTAAAGGTGTTAAATCGCTGCATTTTTCGCATGCAGAATCTTTCAAATTGTATAATGTGACTCTGCCAAGTATTTCTCCATTTGCAGCATTTGTATAAGGAGGCTCAAGCCTTGTCAGCAATAATGCATTTTCTCTTTTTTCCAAACCTTGAATTGTAAATTTATCAATCTCTCCTGTTACAACAACTGTTGGGATTTTTTCTATTTTGTACTTACTTATTATTGCTTTGCCTTCATTTGAGTCAAACTCGTACATTACTTCTTTTGTAATGTCAACATTTGCATTTTTAACATGGCTTACTATAGTTGAGATGTCAAAACAATCGCTGCACTTAGAATTTTTAATGATAGCAAGCTCAATTTTTGCAGGATTTAATTTTTCTTTTGCCAGTTCAGTGCTTTTTTTTAAATCCTTGTTTAGATTGAAGGTTAAAAAAATATTTATTATTAAAATAATCCCAAGAAGAATAGTTAACCCAATAAAAATATTTCCAATAGAAAGCTTTTTAGAAA
>CAZUWB010000098.1:2150-4226 GCA_964623945.1 uncultured Methanosarcinales archaeon
CCATTTATAACCCATGTTGGGGTTTTTTTGATTCCAGGCAAATCTTGGTATTCATAATAGTTTATATATTTGAAAGACTTGCCAAACATTGCTTTTTGAGCTTGTGTGTATTTGCACCAGTCCATTGCACCGTACATCACAGCACCTTTTTCTGCTAAGCACTTAGCAAAATTATCATAAGGACCTGATTTATTTATAGAATAGACGGAGTAAGCAACAGTCGCTAATATTATAACACCAATTACCGCTGCAACAACATAATACTTAGGTTTTTTTGATTTGGTTTGCTCTTGAACTTGTTTTTGCTGCTCGAGCCTTTGCTCGTACTCTTTTTGAGCTTCTTGGCTTTCATGTCTTAATTTCTCTAGCCTAAGCCTGCGCTTTTCTCTTTTTGAAAGCTCCATTTTTAGTTGAATGCTAGTGATATCTCACTTCGTTAGCTCACATCCGCCTATAATACAGAATTTACTGAATCCAGAGCTTCTATTGGTGTGTTTTCGTAATCAGCACTTGGAGCAACCCCGCAACCACCTCCAACGTATTGACCACTTGGCTGCTGTCCTTCTTGAGGCTGGTTATAAGCTGCGTATCCATTTGTGTTGGAAGTGCAACCAATTAAAAAAACACTAACTACTAAAGCCGCTAATATCACTATTTTTAAGTTCATTTTTCACCACCAATTAAAATTAACAACCACCGACCATTGAAGGCAAGTCGTTAATGTTTGATGGAAGATTGCCACCAGAGCTTTGAGCTGGAGCACTTCCTACACTTACCTTGCCTGTGCTTATGCTTGTCTTCAAGCTGCTTAATTGAATAGCTTGAACCGCTGTTAAAAGCACCAAAACAACAAGCACAATTACAATAACAACATTTCTGTTCATTTTTGCTTCCTCCTTAGTTTTATTTAATCGTTTATAAATATTATTGTTTTTATTGGTGAATTTATTTGGTTTATTTTAATTTACAATTTTTTGGTTTTTGTTTATGTTGTTTTATTGTGAAATTAATGTTATTTTTGATACTTTTTTATCTTTCTTATCGCATTAAATTTTATTATTATTTAAAAATAAAATATTTCTTAACAGCCGCCGACCATTGAAGGCAAGTCATCTAATGGAGTTGCTTGCGCATGGGTTTGTTGTTGTGTATTAGGAGCCTGCTGCAGGAATTGTTGCTTAATACCAACTGAGCCGCCATGAGTTAAAATTGTAGCAGGTTGCTGCCCTGTGTAAACAAGGAAATCTTGTATCATGCCTTGAGGATACCAAAGACCTTTCCATTTTGTCATCTCGCCCAATATTTGCTCGTCTGTATATTCAGGATAATACTTAATAAAGAATTTTGCCATGCCTTGCCATGCGTAAGAATGTGCACAGCCACATCTGCTGATTGTTGTCACGCTGTTTGGACCTCCACAGCAAAAATCGCACGTAAAAACAGATGTCAACCTTTGCCATCTTTGCTCTTCTTCAGGAGTCAATTGTATTGCATTTGCAGTTCCAAATCTTCTTGAGCCGAGCAATGAAGCCCATACTTTTTGACTTGTCAATGGGTCATCAAAGCTAGCACCTCTAATTTTCTCAGCGCCAGCTCCTTCTAAAACATAGAATGGAGTGCCAGTTGGAACAACTGTGGCAATTGCATCCTGTGTTGGGTTGCCTGTATTTTTAGGAGCAGGCGTTTCGCTTATTGTAGTCCATTCAACAAGCTTTGTTGTTCTGCCGTCTGAATTAAGTTGCGGACCTATGACAACTCCGCCTTTGCCAGAGCCGAGCTGTACTGGAGAAGAAACAGATTTAATCAAGCTGCTAACTGGTGTAGAAGTTCCGCTAACAAAAGCACTTACTTGAGATATTTGAAATTGATTAAATAAAATTAAGACAGCAATAACTGCAACAAAGCCCCAGCTTAATTTTTCCATAAAATTCAATGGTTTTTTTTCATGTTCTATTTTATGATGTTTTATTTCATGATGTTCGTGAGCAGATAATTGTTTTTCTGCGTGAGGTTTTTTCTGAATAAAAAGCCATATAATCAGGCCTATAAGAAAAAAAATTAATAAAAATGAAACAG
>CAZUWB010000099.1:0-4191 GCA_964623945.1 uncultured Methanosarcinales archaeon
TTGGTATCTGAAAGGCGTCTACATGCGAGCGAACTCGCTTCGCTCGCTCGCAGCTCAATAGCCCTTAGCAATCTTACGGTTTCTGTTCAGAAATCACCGCAATGGCCGGGCTATGCGACCGCGGCACAAGTAAAAGTTATTTTTGTATCTTTATTAAATTTATTGATTTTGAATTTTAAACAACAAAACTTATAAACAAATATAATAAATAAATACAAAATGAAAAAGCTGGTGATAATCTTTGTATTGTTTATTGTAATTCCTTCTGTATTTGCTGATTGGTTCTACAACAGCGAGAGCATAATTGTCAATATCGATATTTATTCTGATGCAGAAGTTATCCCAATAACGCCAAGCGGATATATTGAAAGTGCGACTGTCAACATGACCTTCTTTCCAAAACAAACAGAGAGTCAGGAATTGCTTAAGTTTTCTACAACTCCGCAAGCGGAATTAACAGACAGTACATTAAAATAAACAAAAAAAAATCCAGAGGACAAAATTGATTTTAGGCTAAATGCAAACATTAAGACAACAAACACAATCAAGGAAATAAATGAAAAAATAAATTTTCCAATTCAGAGATTGCCTGAGGGTATTGTTGAATATACCAAACCAAGCGAAACAATAGACTCTAATGATGAAGATATCATAAGGTTAGCGTCAAAATTAGTTGAAGGAGAAGATGACTTATACGAAGCTGTGTTCAAAATAGCTGATTGGACTAAAAATAACATAGAATATGACTTAAGCACTTTGACAGCTGAAGTAAGCCAAAAAGCATCTTGGGTTTTGCAAAACAGGCAAGGTGTTTGTGATGAATTAACTTCCTTGTTCATAGCATTATTAAGAGCTGTTGGTATTCCAGCAAGATTTGTTTCTGGCATTGCTTATACTAATTCGCCTTTGTTTCCAGAAAACTGGGGTGCTCATGGCTGGGCAGAGGTTTACATGCCAGGCTATGGTTGGGTGCCTTTTGATGTTACTTATGGAGAATTTGGATGGATAGATCCAACTCACATAAAATTCAAAGATTCAATTGATTCTGATGAGCCATCTACATACTATCAATGGCTAGGAAGAAATGCAGACTTAAAGACAAGAAAATTAGAAATAAAGACAAGTGTCATAAACAGCATAGGCCAAATTCAAATCCCATTAAGCATAGAAGCTTCTACTTTAAAAAAATCTGTAAAATTTGGCTCATATGACCTAGTTGAAGCAACTATAGAAAATTTGAATGATTTCTATTATGCAACAGAGCTTCATTTGATTAAATCAAAAGAAGTTAAAATTATTGGTAATGAATTAAAAAATGTTCTATTATTCCCAAAAGAAAAAAAGAAAATATTCTGGGTAGTAAAATTAGATGAGGATTTAGATAGAAGGTATTCTTATACGTTTCCAATAATTGTCAGCACTTTGAATAATATATCTTCAGAAACAAGTTTTACGTCAAGTATAAGGGAAAAATATGTTTCATTTGAAGAAGTAGATCAAGTGGCAAAGTTATTAGAGGAAGAAAAAGAAAAAAGATACTCTGGAAATGTAATTCTAGATTGCAAAACTGAAAAGACTGAATTTTATGAATACGAGGATGTTAAAATTTATTGCGATGTAAAGAATGTGGGTAATATTTATTTGGATGATGTTGATATTTGTTTAGAGAATAAATGCGAGAGAATAAGCTTTGGAATTTCTCAAACGAAAAATGTTTCATTTGAAATAGATGAATCTCAAATAGGGCAAAGAGAAAGCACAATTACATTAAAGAATAATTTAGTGTCAAAAGCGTCTTATGTTAACTTTAAAATTAACGATGCACCTAAAATTGAGATTGAAGAATTAGAATTTCCAGTAAATATCTCTTATAATGAAAACTTCACTATTAACTTTACGCTTGCAAAAAGCTCTTACTCAAATCCAAAAGATGTTGAAGTTATTTTTTCTTTGAATGGCTTAGAGAAAAAATGGAACATTGATGAGTTAACAGAAAACAGAGAATTTTCATTGAGGTTTGAAGGCAACCAATTAGAAAATGGAAAAAATTATTATAAAATAAATGTAAATTATTATGATGGACTAAAAAGGCAATATACAATTGATAAAGAATTCTCAAACGAATTATTGAACGCTAACATTTTCCAGCGTATGTTTTTATCATTGAATGTAGTTGGAAATCTGTTTGAAAGCGCAGGAATAGTGACAATAGCTTTAATGCTATTAATTGGTGCTATTTCATTTATTATTGTTGTTGTGCTTGTATTCAGGGGAAGCAAGAAAGAATAATTATTTTCAATATTATAAATAATTAAATTTATTAAATTTTGATTTATTTTCGATATAGAAAATTAATAGAATACAAACTTTTATAAAGAAAGAGGAATTATTTTACTGTTATGGAACAAACTAGTATTGAAATAATAGATAAGATTGTGCCTGATACTTCTGTTATAATTGAGGGCTTATTATCAGAAAAGGTAAAAAACAACCATATCAAATCAAATGAAATCATAATACATGAAGCTGTTATTGCTGAGCTTGAGCATCAAGCCAACTTAGGCAAAGCAATTGGTTTTCTTGGATTAGATGAGATAAAAAGAATTAAGAAACTTTCAACTGAAAAGGGTTTTGAGCTTTCTTTTAAAGGCTCAAGACCAAAAGCTGCTGAAATAAGGCATGCCTCTCTTGGCGAAATTGATTCTTTGATTAGACAACTTGCTTATGATGAAGATGCTACTTTAATAACATCTGACAAGGTTCAAAGTGAAGTTGCTTTGGCAAAAGGCATGAAGGCTATTTACTACAAAAGGCCTGAAAAAGGGCTAAGAAAGCTAAAACTTGAAAGGTTTTTTGATGAAACAACAATGAGCGTTCATCTAAGAGAAAATGTTCCTCCTTATGCAAAGAAAGGAATGCCAGGAAATTGGCAATTTAAAGAATTGAGAAAAGCAGTATTGAAACAAGAGGAAATACAAGCAATTTCAAGAGAAATAATAGAAGACGCAAAGCTTAGAAAGGACGGATTTATAGAAATTGAGAGAGCAGGCTCAACAATAGTACAACTAGGTGTTTATAGAATTGTTATAACAAAACCGCCTTTTTCAGATGGATGGGAAATAACAGCTGTAAGGCCTGTAAGAAAATTGTCTCTTGATGATTACAAGATGAGTGATAAATTAATGAAAAGAATTGCAGAGCAAGCAGAAGGAGTTCTTGTTGCTGGCGCACCAGGAATGGGCAAGACTACTTTTGCGCAGGCTTTGTCAGAGTATTATGCATCACAAGATAAAGTTGTAAAAACAGTGGAAGCTCCACGCGACTTAATTTTGCCAGAGAGAATAACCCAGTATGCAATTTCTTATGGAGATGCGCAAGAAATCCATGATATTTTGTTGCTTTCTCGTCCAGACTACACAATTTTTGATGAAATGAGAAACACAGATGATTTTAAGTTGTTTGCTGATTTGAGATTGGCTGGAGTCGGAATGGTAGGAGTTGTCCATGCTACTTCCCCAGTTGATGCAATTCAAAGATTTATTGGAAGAGTAGAAATGGGAGTAATTCCTCAAGTTATTGATACAGTCATTTTTATCAAAAATGGTTTTGTAAATAAAGTACTTGCATTAAAGATGACAGTCAAAGTCCCTTCTGGAATGACAGAAGCAGACTTAGCAAGACCGGTTGTTGTTGTGAATGATTTTGAAAGCGGAAAGTTAGAGTATGAAATATACAGCTATGGCGAGCAGACTGTTGTCATACCTGTTCAGCAAGGCAAAGAAAAAAGTGGCGCTCACAAGCTTGCAGAAACTACAATTGTACAAGAATTTCAAAGATATTCAAGGAATGTCGAAGTTGAAATGTTATCAGACAATAAATGCATTGTTTATGTTCCAGAAAGCGATATTGCAAGGATAATCGGAAAGCAAGGCGTAAACATAAATAAGATTGAGGAAAAATTAGGAATAAGCATTGATATAAAAAGCTTGGATGAGAAATATAATGTAAAAGGTGCTGCGAAGGAGCAGAAGGAAATTCCATTTGAAATCAATTTTAAGAAAAACCAGATATTAATTGAGCTTGGAATTGATATGCAAAACAAAGATGTCGACATTTATGTTGGCGATGAATTTATTTTAAGCGCTAAAGCAGGAAAAACAGGCATAATAAAAATAAAGAAAAGCAACAACA
>CAZUWB010000100.1:0-4134 GCA_964623945.1 uncultured Methanosarcinales archaeon
ATAGCCAAATAAAAGCCTGCTCCTGCAACTATCCATGTTAACAAAGCAGCAGGCAGATTGTTTAAAAAGGTAAACCTTCCAATCATAGGCATCAATCCAAGCAGGAATATTACAGCTCCGACAATACCAGAAATCCAATCCCTAGTTTGCATCATTTTATTGCCTCTTTTTTAAGGATTAGGCTGCTTTTTGTAATAAAACTCTAAGCTCATTTTCAACAGATCTTTCGCCTTTAACAATAACACCCATTCCATTAGCTAAAGTATGAGCCTTTTCTGATAATTTTTTATTTAATTCATCAATTTTCATAATTCTTTGATGAATGGGTACCTCTGGCATGAAGTGTACCTGTACATATTTTGTACCGAGCTGTTCCATTATTCTTTCATCTGCTAGTACCATTATCATTAGAAGAAGATCTCTTTTCATTATTAGATGTGCTGCCTTAAACATTTCAAATGTGTCGTGACTTCCTTTAAATAAGATTCTTTCAAATTCGCCTAGTACTTGATCATAATTCTGCTTACCGCCTGATTGTAGCCTTTTATCAAGTGCCTCTAATTTTTTTGAAATGGCTTTTAATTTCCTTTCGTCTCTGAGCTCTTCTTTTATATCTAATCTTAATGGTATTCTACCCAAGCGGGATATATTTGCTTCATTTTTAAACACTTTTCTTATGTCTGCTATGAATAATGCAGGTTTCTTTTCTCTTGAGTCATTTATAATAGCCATAATTGTTCTTACATCTTCTCCACCCCATTTTTCTGCTTGCTCAATAGCAGCTACCATCTTTCCTAATATATGCTGTGCTAATTTGTCGACTCTAAGTCTAAAAGTGTCATTTTTCTGTCGTGTGTTAGCATGCTCGATAAATTTTTCAAGGACATCTTTAAAATGTTTTGTGATTTTTAAAATATGAAAATACTGAAAAATTTGACCCATACCTAGCTTAATTTCGTATTCTATCGCTTTAGCAACTTCATGTATCCATTTATCTATCCCTTTCAAGGCTTTGGTAACTTTGTGCTCTGACACATTAGACTGGATTTTTTGAAGGTCTTTTTTTTCAGCGTGCATATAATAGTAAGCTCTTCTTCCCTCAACCCTTTCTTCCAAAGCGAGAAATCCTTTAAAAGAACTAGCAAGCCTCTTCCATTTCTCTCCAAAAATTCCAAAGACTCCCATTTATTCACCTTTTTATTTAAACTAATTCCTTTAACTCATTTTATTTAAATCTTTCTTTTTTGTTGAGTTTTTGAGAGTGGTAAAATGTATGGGCGAACTATTGAGTGAGTCTAGATTCTGCGAAGCATATTGATTTCTTAGCTAATTTTTGCAAATTGAATGTAACAATCACTGTTTGCCTTGACAGTGACATGCGAGGTTCGCGAAACTCGCTCACCATTTCACTGGCAACTTCAATAATTAAATTTCCAATTAAAAAATATCAAAAATAAAAAACACTTATAAATTATCAAAGTATACCTTATTTATGTTAACCGAAGAACTAAGCAAAGAAATATATTTTCCTTATTCTAAAGTAAGAGATGTACAAAGCGACATGATTTCTGATGTTTACAATGCAATCAAAAATAAAAAGCACATCATAATGCATGCCCCAACTGGAATAGGCAAGACAATTGCGGTTTTAGCTCCTGCATTGTCAATAGCTATGAAAAATAACTTGACAATTTTTTTCCTTACTTCAAGGCAAACTCAGCATAAGATTGTTGTAGATACATTAAAACAGATAAAGCAGAAATTCAATATAGATTTTGAGTGCGCTGATATAATTGGCAAGAAATGGATGTGCCTGCAAAATGGAGTTGAAGCGCTGGTAACAGGCTCGTTCCATGAGTACTGTAAAGCATTAAGGGACGAAAGCAAATGCGAGTTCTACTTAAACACAAGAAAGCCAAACAATCAAGCAACTGTTAATGCAAGCCACGCAATTGAAGAGCTAAAAATCATTGGGCCTTGTCATGTGCAGGAATTTATTGAGCAAGGCAGGAAAAAAATAATGTGTCCTTATGAATTAGCAACTTTAACAGCAAGCAATGCAAAAGTCATTATTGCAGATTACTACTACATCTTTAATCAAGGCATAAGAGACTCCTTTTTGCTAAAAACAAAAAAAGAGCTTGAAAACATTGTTTTGATAGTAGATGAAGCCCACAATCTGCCAAATAGAATCAGAGAGCTTTTGACTCAAAAAACCTCAAGCCTAGTAATAGAAAATGCCAAAAAAGAAGCAGCAAAATTTGGTTATGATGAAACTATAGAAAATCTTAACATTGTTGAAAATGCTCTTTTTGAATTGGCTAAAGACATAGATCAAGAAGGACTTGTAAGCAAAAATGACTTGGTTGATGTAATAAGCAAAGATAAGAACTATAATGATGTTACTGCAGAGCTTTTATTCATTGGAGAAGACATAAGAGACAAGCAAAAGAAAAGCTTTGTTTTGAGTACTGCAAAATTTCTTGAAGCTTGGCTAGGAAGCGACATAGGATTTGGAAGAATATTGTCAAAAACAATGGACAAAACCCTAGAAAATCAAAGATTTTTGGGGTCCAGAAAATTCGGAGAATTTTCTCGGAAGCTGAAAATAAGCTTAACTTATAGGTGCTTAGATCCTTCAATTGCTGCAAAAGAGGTTATTGAAAAAAGCTACTCAACAGTGTTAATGTCTGGCACACTTACACCAAGTTCAATGTATAAGGATATTCTCGGCTTTAATGATAATGTTGTTGAGAAAGAATACAAAAGCCCTTTTCCCAAGAAAAACAGATTGAATTTGATAATACCAAAGACAACAACAAAATTTGTTGAAAGAAACAATAAACAATTTGCTGAAATTGCAAAGGTTTGCGGTGAAATTGTCAATTTAATAAAAGGCAATGCTGCAATATTCTTTCCAAGCTATGATTTGATGCAAAACATAGGAGAGTATCTTGGCAGAGAAACAAAAAAGCCAATTTTTGCGGAAAAATCTGCAATGACAAAAGATGAGAAAGAGAAACTCTTGGCTGCTTTCAGAGGCTACAAGTCAAAAGAAGCTGTGCTTTTAGGAACTTCAACAGGCTCTTTTGGAGAAGGTATTGACATGCCTAATGTACTCAAATCAGTAATTATCGTTGGCTTGCCTCTGCAAAAACCAGATATTGAGGCAAAACTGCTTATAGAATACTATGACGACAAGTTTGGCAAGGGCTTTGAATATGGTTATGTATTGCCTGCGATTACAAAATGCCTGCAGAATGCTGGACGCTGTATTCGTTCAGAAACAGACAAAGGAGCTATCATTTTCTTAGATGAAAGGTATGCTTGGCAAAACTATTATCAATGCTTTCCAGAAGATTGGGACATTGAAGTAGAAGAAGATTACATAAACACATTGAAAAAGTTTATAGAAAAATAGCGTTAATATTCAATTTGACTTGTGGAGGTTGCAATAAAACTATAACTTATGATGTGTAACTTCATGCATGTAGCAGGTTTGCCTTCTTTATTTAAGTAAACAACATCCGCGCCTGCTTGTAGTAGTGTTATTATGTTTTCTTCTGAGCATAATATTTTAATGTTGTTCTGAATGTAGCTGTCAATACTTGACAAATGCTCTTTAGCTTTAGCAACAAGCTGCTCTGAAGTTAATCTTTCTAGTTTCATATTGTATAGTATGTCAATGTAATTTATTAACTTTAATCAAAATAAAAATCATCAATATACTTTTTTCTATACTAGGATATAAAAACAAAATATTTATATACTTGTGGTACTTTATGCCTTAAATGGTGATTTTGTTCGACAGGTTTAACCTACCTGAAGACATATATGAGGTTATATTTGCGACAAAGCAGCAGATAATCGTTGCTAAACTGCTCATAGAAATGATGAAAGACAACGGTGGAGAGATAGGCAAAACAGAGATGTCTTTGTTCGCAACTAAGCTTCATGAAGGTAATTTAATAACAGACTTAATAGATGAACCTCCGTACAAGGGCAAGAAAGTCAAGGTTTCATATAACAAAAGGCAGTTTTATGACAGAATATTAACTCCTATGAAAAGCATGGGGTTAATTGATTACGATCTTTATAAGAAAACATACAAGATAAGCGATAAATTCAACAAGG
>CAZUWB010000101.1:0-4109 GCA_964623945.1 uncultured Methanosarcinales archaeon
GCAGATTAGACAAAAAAGAAAAAGATAAATTAGTTTTTTGGTATACGCATAATTAGCAAAAGAAAATGGTAAGTAAAGTGATTTGCCCAAAGTGTAAAAGTAAGAATATAAGCACAGACTGGTCGGAAACAGTGCTTGGCATACCAACACTCAAGAAATACAAGTGCAATAAATGTGGTTATGAAGCTAGAATTTTTCCAGAGATTGGCTAAAAATATGAAAAAATCAAAAAGAATCTGCCCAAAATGCAAAAGCAAAAACATAAGTGCAGATTTATCTGCCAGCTCTTTTGCCAAAGGTTCTGTTTTCAACCAATTCAAATGTAATAATTGTGGATATATAGGAATATTTTATCCTGAAGTTAAAAATTCACAATGACAAAATCAGTAATCGTCAAATCGCAAGTAAAAGAATTGGCAAAGCTTGACAGCAAGCCATTAAGTGTTTCAGAGGAGTTTTATAAGGCTTTGGAAGAAAAAGTAAAGAAATTGATTGAAGATTCTTGTAAAAGGGCAAAACTCAACTCAAGAAATACAATAATGGCAAGGGATTTGTGAAATTAGCGGTAGTACCTATGCACGTCAACTTTTTCCCTTATTTTTTTGTCTAAAGCAGTCAATCTTTGGTGTCTTTTTGCTTTTTCCATAAGCAAATGCTTCATTTGGCTTTTTATATTGTCTAAGGAATCTGTTAATTGCTTAACCCTTTCATTATTCTCTTCAATTATTCTCTGCTTTTCTGTCTTCTCATTTGCTAACTCTTGCTGCAAAGAATTCAATTGTTTTTTTAACTCATTTGTTTCATTGTCTTCCAACTTGAAAAATTTTACATATTTTCTCTCCAAGTTAAATAAATTCTCAATTTTTTCTTTCAGAATATCTATATCTGTATAGCTCAATTTCATCTTGATTATAGATTTTCTCATTAACTCAAGATGTTTGTAGACTGCTTCTTTGGCTTTATTTCTTTCATCGTATACTTTGCCAACAATAAAAAGATGCTTAACAAAATGCCTAAAAGATTTTGAGTCCTGAAAAGTACGCATTTTATTTTAAATAAAAATTATTTCTTGAACATTCCAAAAAGCCCTTTTTTCTGCGGCCCTTGTTCTGCTGGAGATAGCTCTTCTGGGAATTCTGGCAAATCAAAATCTGGTTGTGTCGGCTGCATTGGGGGCATCTGCATTCCAAAATCCGGAGGCGATATAGGTGGCGCCATAGTCTGCTGTGTTAATGGTTGGGGAATAGGTGGCTGCATTCTTGGCATCATCGGCTCTGGTCTAGGCTGCCATTCCTGTTGCTGAGGTTTCATAAAAGGCTTTGGCTCAGGTCTTGGTCTAAACATAGATTCTTCTCTCTGTCTTGCAAGAGGAATAACTTTCTCCTTTACCATATCAACAATAGCAACCATTCCTTCTGCTATAGTCTTATTCTGGTCAATTATTTTGTCCAATCTAGAAATAATAAATTCGTGCCTTCTTGCATCTGTCTCGTATTCTTTTTCTTCTAACTTCAACTGCTCTGCTGCTGCCCCGAAAACTTCTAGCATATCACTCATAGTTCCTGTCAATTTTTGCACAGTATCGTATAAATCTTTTACAGAAATATCTTTCTTTCCCCTCATTCCCACTAATTCCTTGTTCAAATCAGAAATGCTCTTGTAAGAATCTGCTTCAAAATCTTCTTCAGCCATTTAAATCAACCTCTTTTTTTGTATACCACCCAAAATCTTAAAATAAGAATAAATGTATATAAAGATTTCGGTTTATTTAGAATTCTTTCAGAAACTTTACAAGCTCTGTAGCTTTCTCGAAATCCAAAAACTCCTCCTTAGTCAACGATGGGATATTTTTTGGCTTTTTCTTTTGAAAAATAACTAGGTTGTCAGCGTCCAACAATTTTGACAAGGACTGCATTTCAGGGTTAAAATTATCGCTAACCTCTGTAAAAATCAGCTCTTTGTCTTTCTTTGCTATTATGTCAAAAGGAGTTTTCTTTGTTTCAGTTGCATCAAAGCCAAGCTCAATGTATTTTTTTGTAACCTCTGTCTCAAATTTGCTCTCTGGATGCTCGGAATTAACAAAGACATCAATCTCATTGAAAACTTTATCTCCAAATAAGTCATAAATTTTCATTGCCCTATTGATGGTTACCTCAGAATTTTTGCTTTCATATTTCATTATCATCCTGCTTGTTACTCCAATCTTTTTTGACAATGCGTTCAGTGAATAGCCAAACTCTTCCCTCTTTTCCCTGAATTTTTTGCCAACAATTGAAGCTGTTAAGCCTGCCTGGCTTCTCTTAATAAATGGAAACCTGTTATTTACGCAATTTGAAAATGTATTGAAGTTTAAAGTGTATATATTAAATCTTGAATAAACTATGTTATCGTCTAATTTGCTGCCTGCTTTTTCAGTTATTATTAACGGCGACGCATTTATATAAGACGCTACAGAAATCATCTCCTCTGAGTATTCCCTGCTAATTGAATTTGCATCTTCCAAGACCTTAATGAGGAGAATTTGGTTGCTTTTTCTTGACAGGATATCAAAGCACGTCCTTGTCAAATTTTTTACAGTAAATCCTTTCTTCAATAAAAAAGAATTTACTTTTTCAAGCAATGTCTGCTTCATAACTAAAATAGAAAAACTGGCTGTTTAAAAATGTTTTGAAAGCATAAAAATCCTTCTAGGATTTTTTGCTCCCGAAAAACAGAGTTTTTCGCGGAATTGAAAAATTTTCAAAGCCCGAAAATGATTTAAATCATTTTCTATGTTTTTATTAAAGTTAAAAAAACAAAATATATATACCAATTGTTACATCAGTAATTTATGATAATAACAATTTCTGGAAAAGCAGGCTCTGGAAAAAGCACTATTGCTAAATTATTGTCTGAAAAGCTTAATTTGAAGCATTATTCCATAGGTGATTTAATGAGGGCAATGGCAACTGAAAAAGGGCTGAGCCTGCTTGAATTCAACAAAATGGCTGAAAAAGACACCTCAATTGACTTTGGATTGGATAACAAATTAAAAGAGCTTAGCAAGACAAAAGATAATTTTGTAGTTGACGGCAGGCTAACAGCTTTTTTCATTCCGCATGCTCAAGTGAAAGTTTTTCTTGATGCTGATGATAAAGTAAGAGCGCAAAGGATTTTAAATGACAGAAGGCAGCATGAAAAAAGTAAAAGTTTGAAAGAAACAATAGCCAATATCAAAAAAAGGGAAAAAAGCGAGAAAGAAAGATACCAAAAGTATTATGGTGTTAATTATTTAGATAAAAAGTTGTACAATTACATCATTGATACTTCAAATATGGCTCCAAATGAAGTTGTAGATAAAATAATAAAATTTGTAAAAGAGAAAGAGTAGAAATCTTTATAAATTATTCATTTGTTCCAATATTTGTTTTCTATGAATATGGCAATTATCAAAAAAAACGATTTTGTGGAAATAGAATATACTGGAAGGCTTAAGGAAAGCAATGCAGTGTTTGACACAACTCAAGAGAAAGTTGCGAAAGAAAATGATTTATATGACAAAAATGCAGATTATTCTCCATTGATAATATGCGTAGGTGAAAATCATATTTTAAGAGGGCTTGAAGAGCAGATGATTGGAAAAGAAACAGGGCACGAATACACATTTGAAGTTAGTTCTGATAATGCTTTTGGCAGAAAAGATCCAAAGCTTATACAATTAGTCCCTACAAACAAATTCAGGCAGCAGAACATACAGCCATTTCCAGGCTTGCAGTTAAATATTGATGGTGTTTTTGGTGTTGTAAAAACTGTGAGCGGCGGCAGGTGCTTGGTTGACTTTAACCATCCGCTTGCTGGCAAGGATTTAGTTTATAATGTCAAAATAAACAAGATTGTAGATGATACAAAAGAAAAGATTAAATCCCTTCTAAGGATGTATTTACACATAAAAGATGCGGAAATTGAAATAAAAGGAGAGTCTGCTATTATAAACCTAAAACATAAAATTCCAAAAGATGCTGAAGAAGAGTTTAAAAAAATAGTTAACAAGACAGTTACAAGCATAAAAAATTTGGATTTTACTATTACAAAAGAGATAAAATAAATAAATTTAAATAGTAGTTACAACC
>CAZUWB010000102.1:0-3991 GCA_964623945.1 uncultured Methanosarcinales archaeon
CTATAACTGAAGAGGATATTAAAGGTGAGAAAGATCCTCAATTAGAAAAAGCGGTTGAGATTCTAACTAACAACTAACAACCAATAACTAACAACCGGAAACCAATGAAGAAGTTTAGATTTTTAGATTGGCAAGTGTACAAAGAAGCAAAAAAATTATTTTCTTTTTTATTAGAAATAGTAAGAAAATTACCCAAAGAATATAGATATGACATTGGAAGTCAAATTTTGAGATCTGGACTTTCCATTATCTTGAATATTGCCGAGGGAAGTGGTAAAACATCAGATAAGGAATTAAACAGATATTTTAACATTGCGCTTGGGTCACTATTTGAAACATTAGCTGCAGTAGACGTATTAAAAGATAATAATTTATTAGATAAAAAAGAATTTAACAAAATATTAGAATTTACTACAAGTATTTCAAACCAATTAGGTGGTTTTAAGAAGCAACTCAGTCATCTAAAATAGTTTGTTCTAAGTTGTAAGTTGTTAGTTGTTAGTTGTAAGTTGTTAGTTAATATTATGCAGGTTATTTTACTACAAGACGTGCCCAAGGTAGGCAAAAAAAACGATGTTAGAGAGGTGCCAAACGGACTTGCCCGTAATTTTCTTATTCCTAAAGGACTTGTGGAAATGGCAACCGCGGCGTCTCTTAAAAAATTGGAGCTTCTGAAAGAGAAAAACAAAAAAAATGAAGAAGAAAAAAATAAAATTCTCACTGACGCACTATCAAGTCTCACGGGCAAGAAAGTTACCATATTGGCGCGCGCGACTGAAGAGGGGGGTCTGTTCGCAAAAATTACTGAATCTGATATTTCAAAAGCAATTAAAAAAGAATTTAATATTGATATTCCAAAAGAATTAATCGCCATTGATGAGCCATTTAAAAAAGTGGGGGAGTATAAAATTACAATAATGATGGGTGATAAAAAAGAAGAGTTAACAATGGTTATAGAAAAAAAATAAAAATTCCCTGATGCATTGTAGCACCAAGGAACTAAAGAAAATCATATATTTCATGTCACTCCTTGTTCGGCAAAATAAAAACTCTCATTTTAATTGAGAGTTTTCTGTAATTTAAAATAGATTAACTATTTTAGATTAACTATTAAAATGTAAAGCACCACGCAACCTATAATAATCCACGGGATAATGTGTCCAAAATGCCGTATCTCCTTGAAATAGACATTTCTATCGTCAACGCTAGTTATTTTGTATTCCCCGTGGTAGCCGTGTGAATACGTTTTTGTCCAGCTAATAATAACCGGCTCTTTTTCAGAAATTGCCCAATAAGTTTCAACAAGAGAATTGGGGTCCATGTCATAGCTCGTAAAACCCCTGGACTTAAATACACTTGATCCTCTTGCTTTTGCAAGCTCAACAAACTGGTCAGCCGACACACAAATAACTTCAGCGGATCCCGGCCCACCGCCATATCGGCCAACTTCAACAATGTTCTGAAGTGCCGCAACTTCAATAAGGCTATTAAAAGCTCTTTCAATTGTTTTATCAAGTGGCACCACAATCTTTCTGTCCTCAAGTGTTTTGACACTTTCTGGTGTTGCAATGACAGTGTCCCTCAACCTTGGCCCCTTTTGTTGTGTAAATCTAAAAACATCTTACATCAATACATAAAGCTGTCAAGTGGCAAAAAAATCTCGCCCCGTGGCGAGATTTTAACTTTGAAAAGGAACTATATGCACGACTTTTTTCTTCTGCATTATATTATCAAATCCTTCTTTCCGTTTGTGTTTAAACTTTACAACGCCATCCTTGAGGGCGAATAATGTGTGGTCTTTTCCCATGGAAACATTTTTACCGGGGAGTACGCGAGTGCCGCGCTGACGCACAAGCACAAAACCAACCTTGGCTTTTTGCCCGTCCTGAATTTTTATCCCGAGATATTTTGGGTTTGAATCGCGAAGATTGTGAGCTGTTCCGCCCGCTTTTCTATGTGCCATATTATAATTAGGGTATAGCGTTTAGGGTATAGGGTATAGAAAAACGCTTTATAATCCCATTGTTTTGATTTATACTGTTAAATTATGAATAGTATAAGGGAAATGATATATAAAATCAAGGAGGCGCTCAATGCCCGAGAGTTTCTTATGGTTTTGCTTATTTTGCTTGTTGGTTTTGGAAGTTTCGGACTCGGGCGACTGTCTGCTCTGTCCGAATATACAACGCCGGTATATATAGAATATCCAAAAGGGGAGGCAAGCGGGGAGGCAGCTGTATTTAGTGCGGATATTGCCGAAAATAAAAAATTTATCGCTTCTAAAAATGGAACTAAGTATCACCACCCGTGGTGCTCCGGCGCGCAGAGAATAAGTGAAGAAAATAAAATATGGTTTGATTCACAAGAAGAAGCAGAGAAAGCCGGCTACACTCCTGCGGCAAATTGTAAGGGACTCTGATAGATTTTAAACGAGCGGAGCGAGTATTAAAATCATCACCCTGTTAAATAAAATTTGTTTATCAAATTTTAAATTTTTCAAAGAAAAATTTATTTAACAGGGTGCTCAAAAAATATATTCGTTACACTCATTATTTTTTGGCATGCGTTATTTTGACGGAAACATTCAAAAAGGATTTATATCGCTCTTATCCATGCGGGCAATACAAACTTTTGCCGGGGGGCTTTTAGGTATTTTTTTTCCAATTTTTCTCTACAAACTATTTAATGAAAAGATTGAGCCAATTATTTATTTTTTTCTTTTTTCTTCATTTCTATATGTTCTTTTACTTGCGTGGGGGGCACAGTTTCTAAACGCATTTGGATTCAGGCGAGCGCTTGCCACAAGCGTACTGTGGGGCACGGCATTTTACGCGGTACTCATTTTTACCACGGCTGAAAATATATTTTTCATGTTGCCGATTCTGATTATAATTCTCTTACTTGATCGGTTGTTTTTCTGGGTTCCCTATCATGTAGATTTTGCTACATTTACAGACAAAAAGAACCGGGGGAGGGAAGTGAGCGTATTGTTGGCTTCAATCACTTTCCTTGGGGCCTTGGGCCCCGTTATCGCCGGATATATTCTTGACGTATCAAGTTTTACTCTATTATTTTCAATCGCAACTGTATTGTACGCGTTTATGATAATTCCGATTATTAAAGTTCCTCAAACAAACGAGCAATTCAGCTGGTCATATGGAAAAACATGGAAAGAGTTTTTTTCTAAAGAGAGGCGAGGAGAGGTTGTGGCATTGGGGGCAATCGGGGCAGAAAATACGATAGCGGTTGTTATATGGCCTATTTTTATTTTTCAAATACTTCAAGGCAATTATCTTCAAGTCGGGGCTCTTTCAACAATTATAGTTGGTGTCACGATTGCTCTTCAACTTGGAATTGGAAAATATATAGATTTTGGAACCACGACAAAAGAAAAAACTCTGAAGCTGGGGAGTGTTTTCTACGCGATAGGGTGGGTTATTAAAATATTTGTTTCCACCGCGTTTCAAATATTTATAGCGGGATTTTATCATGGGCTTACAAAAATCTTCACCATGACGCCATTTGATACCCTTATATACGAAATAGCCGCTGACGAAGGACATTATGTGGATGAATTCACGGTATTGCGTGAAATGGCGATACACAGCGGAAGGGTTTTGGCATTACTGGTAATACTCGGATTTTTGTTCTTTTTGAATATCCAATGGACATTTGTAATCGCCGCCACCGCGTCACTGTTTTTAAATATGGTGTATATGAAACACAATCCTGAAATTCACAAACAATTAACGCGGGGGGCTAGAGCGTAGTAGGCGATAGAGTAAAACACCCTCATTTTTATATGGAGATAACGTCGCACAATATATCTTTTGCGACGTATTATCTTATTTATAATACGTCGTAAAAGATAACGGAGATTGTACGACGTGTTAGCGCACACGTCGTACAATCTCCTTACCGAAATGAATATGCTCGGGAAATATAGCGGAGATTGCGCAACATTTTAATTAAAACATCGCACAATCTCCTT
>CAZUWB010000103.1:0-3965 GCA_964623945.1 uncultured Methanosarcinales archaeon
TGTCTTTCTATAAATCACCTTTTTGTCTGCGTCCATCTTTTCTTTGTTGTATACCTTATTGTATACTGCTATAAACCAAGCAAAGCCCATTTAAATATTTTTTGCTGTTGCAGTATACATTTTCTTATAGGCTCATAGAAGCATACTGCCAGAAATTCCAGCAATTGCGCCCCGCTAAATTTAGGAATTTTGATGAATATTTTCACATAATCTATTGAACATTAAATCAACAGGACAACACACGCAACCATTTTTTTGGGGGTTTAAATTTTTAAAAATCTCTTGATGTTTTAATCCCTGCCAAGCCTCAGAAAATTTATTTTTTTTAATGTTACCATAAGACAGATGCCTAAAAAAAGGAGAACATGTTTCTGGGCATGGATAAATATCTCCCTCTGGAGAAATTGCAGAAGTCATTGCCATTACATAACAATTATCAAATGATTCTCTTGGTTGGTCGTATCTTATTTTGATTTTATCTGGAAAATTTTCATGAAGTTTCTCTATTAATTCTACTGTTTTTTTATAGTCATTATTTAAAATTGTTTTTTTTACTGTTAGTTTTCCATTATAGATATGCTGCGGCCAAGGAATTGATAACCTAACTACGTCAACTCCGGCAACAACCAGTTTTTTTATTATACTTTTGATATATTTATAATTTGGTTTTAAAATGAGAATTGGTGCGTTTATCTGCAGTCTATAATTAGGCTCTATTTTTCTTTTATCTGATAATCTTTTCATTCTTTGAATCAATTTTTCAAAATCTCCGGACAAAAGAGAAGAAGTAACATTAAAAGAAATGAAGGAACAATTATCTTGTGTATTTAACGAATTTTTTAATAAAATTTGAATAATTTCATCATCAATTAACAATCCATTAGTGTATAACCCATATCTAAATTTATATTTTCCAACATATCTTAAAATCTCTTTTATCTCTGGATTTGTAAGTGGTTCTGAATATAATCCGGAAAGAATAATTAATGGATTCTCATTAGGCATGTTTTTCCGAATGTCAAAAAATAAAGATTTTATATCTTTAGATGATAAATTGGCTCTTTTTTCAGGAGCAAGAAATTTCCCATAGCAGATTTTGCAATTTTGATTACATGTTCCAGAAGGATGAATTTCTATTTTAGACAAATAAAATAAAGGCATTTTATATTTTGAGTTTTTTATTGCCTTTTTAATAGCTCTTTCATCAAAATTATTCTGAAAGTCATAAACTGTGTAATTTTTAAATAACTCCTCTTTATTCTGAATATGATATTTATTCATTTTCTCTTTTCCATTTCATTTAGAATTTTTTTAACTCTTTTTAAATCTTCTTTTGTATGAATATGGAGGTGTGGTAAATCGGAAATATGCCCTAGCAACAAGCCTCTTTTTGCAAGTTCTGGGAATAGTTCATACTCAAGACTTCTCCCGTGACATTTAAGAATTTCAGGTTCTGCAACAAAGATTCCTGCAAAGAAAATTGATGATTTTAATCTCTTTAACAAAGGTTTTTCTTCATATGAAATAATCTTGTTTCCATTTAAGCAAACATGTCCGTATCTTACTTGATTTTTTGGCTGAACATCGCTGCATATGAGCATTGTAGCAACTGCTTTTTCTTGTAAATGCTTATTCCATATATCTAACAAATTAACATAAGTGATTATTAAGTCACACTGAATAACCAAGAAAGTTGTTTTTATCTTCCCATTAAGCAATTTTAAAGCAGATGCGCTTCCTTCCTGAGTCTCTTCATCAACATATTCTATTTTAACATTAAAATTAGAACCGTCTCCAACTATCTTAAAAACATTTGTTAAAGTTTCGTGAGGAGCAACAATATAAATATTCCTAAAACCAGAATCATGAAATTTTTTCAATGCATGTTCTATTATAGTCAAATTATTTATTCTTAAAGAATATCTGTTTTTTATTTTTTCACTATAGCTGCTTAATCCCTCTCCAGCTAAAATTACTGCTATTTTTGTTTCTTTCATTGACTTTTTTATCAAATATTCTATAGCCTGGCTTCTATTTCTAATAAAAATATTATCAACTATAGAATCAACATCTCTTAAAATTTTTTCATTTATTGTTATTGAGATTTTGTTCTTCATTTTGAACTTTCTTTATCTGAATGCGCACTAAGATAATGAGTGTAATCAGAAAACCTATCAAAAATACATTTATACCATTCAAGGTCATTTTTGTCCTCTTTAATTCTAACTTTATAATTAATAAAGGGCTTATTAAAATGCGCCATTAAATCTCTTTCTGCATTAGCAGGAGTCCATATGATTCCTGCTTCATTTTCTAATTCTATCACCCCGCCATAAAAGTCTTCTTCTTTAAGATTTAAATAAAGGTAATGTAATGCCCAGAAATTAACTTGCTTAAATTGAAATCTAAATTCCAAGGGTTTATTTGCCATCCTAATTTATTAAAAGCAGTGAAGTATATAAATCCTACCTTAGTAGGATAAAGTATGATTTTATGGGCGTTTTTTAATTTTCTGGATATAAATTCAGTAAGATTTTGTAGGATTTTTTAAAAATAAAGTAGGATGTCGTCGGATAAAGTTATTGTTTATATTTAGAATTTGTCTTTTTATTAAAGATGACAAGTCCTACATTTAAATTTGGAGCCATATTTGGACAGGGAAATATTTTAAGAACCAGAGAGATTGTGATGTCTGGCAGAGACCCTAAGAAACTCTCTCAAATCCCCCCCTCTTTTATTGTGATGGATCTCACTTGGCAATGTAATTATCATTGCAATTGTTGTATTGATGGAAATGTGGTCAACAAAGATTATAGAAATTTAGAAGTAGAAATAATTGAAGATATTTTTAATTACAGTAAAAAATATGGCGTTCGGGGAATAATGACTATGGGAGGTGAAGTTTTTTTATGTAGAAAAGGAATGCAAGCTGCTCTAGAAAAGAGCATAGAATATAAAATACCTTTAAAAACCGTTTCAAATGGGAGTTGTTTAAAAGATTATATTCCTCTTATTATAGAAGCATACAAAATTCCTGGTTCTATGTTAAGAATCTCTATAAATTCAAATAAAGGGCATTATAGAAAGCAAACAAAAGGAAATTTTGATTTAGAAGAAATTTTACAATCTATAAAAACAATTACTTCACAAAGAACTCCTGTATATGTTTCTACAGTTGTCTATCCAGAGTCATCTAGAAAAGATGGAGCTGTTCCAAATGTATATTATTTAGAAGAAATAACAAGATATTGTGAAGATGCTGGTGTAAAAACTCAAATTTTGCTTCCAGCAAGAGACCCTTTAACAAGAAAAAGATACCTTAGGACAGATGAAGAGAGAAAAATTATGCAGGATATAATAAGAAAAAAGAATGAGGGGGGTTATAATCTAGAGTTGGGGGTTGATGATTTTAGTAGGAGAAAATTTCCTTCTGTTCAAAATTTAAATTTTAATCCCATTTGTCCATCCGGATTTTTATTTACATTAATTGGTTCTGATGGAAGGATATACAAATGCACTGATAATCGTGGAAAAGATAAAATGATTATTGGAAAGATAGAAAAGCCTGGAGATTTTGAAAGATTCTGGCATTCTCAAGATAGAATAAATAAGCAAATATCTACTCACTGCTCCAATCAGGGTTGTGAAAGATATGAAATAAACTCCCTTTTAGACAGTTGTTGTGAAACATACTGTAAAAGGAGAATAGATTTATCAGAGTATCTAGAAATAAATGGTTTTGAAGAGAGCATATTTATTTGAAAATGGATGAAATAATAGGACATTATGAAAAACAATAGGCATTTTTGAAAATGAAATCGGGGGGAAAAGTGGGGCAGGATGTTTGGGGGCCACGAGAAATTTAATATCTCCTTCTTAGAGCAAGCCTACTTATTGCGCCAGAGCATTTCATAGAAAGGTTTTAATAATTGTTTTTTGTTAGCCTGATATGTTAAAAGAGAAAA
>CAZUWB010000104.1:0-3947 GCA_964623945.1 uncultured Methanosarcinales archaeon
GACGATATTACCCGCTTACAAGGTTTGGAAGGCGAAATAATTAATATGGTAACACTAAAGAATGGTTTGAGGGCTTTATATTATATACCTAAAAAATTGACATAAAAATCATTTAATCCAGCACTAAGCCGCATTTCTTGCAGTAGAATTCCTCATTGGCATAATCTATGTCTTTGTTTCCGCAGTCAGGGCACACTCTAAGCAAGTCTTCCCTCTTAACAGTTTCTAAACTTCTAACATTACCCCCAACATATGCCATATAGAGAATACTTTATATTATGCCATTTTTAAAGGTTTCGGTTTTATTTAGTTTAGAATTAAATTTCTAAACCTTTAGGTTTTTTAGGTGGTGGTTGCCTTTCCTTGTCGTCCAAGAATTTTTCATGCATTCTTTTTTTTAAAATTTCAATCCCAATTGTCTTCAAAAAATCAGGCTGCCAGCCTTCAAAACAATCTGAACCATCAGAATTTCCATCTGCTAGATTACTAGGCCCTATTAAATCATACAGAACATAAGATTTTCCTTCGCTTATTAGAATAGTTGCAGATGGTTTATTATGCAGTTGATGTAGATTATCCATCTCATAAAATTGAGCAATATCGTATTTATTTCCTTTCACAAAATCAATAATCTCTTTAGACTTTTTTGGCTTAATTACTTCGTTAGCTTTTGATTTTGAGTTATAAAAAACCACTAGATATCGTGTGCTTCCTCCCACTAGTTTATTCTCAATCCGCTCAGAATGCACAGCAGTGGCATTTAGTATAGCAACAACATTATCAAGGTTATACTGAGGCATCAAAGATTCTATTTTCTTTGGCTCAGGACACTCAGAATAGCTATGTTGCTGTTTAGGTAGCGATGCGCATCCGATCATCAAAGCAGAAACTGTCGTTGCAATTCCATTTCTCATATATTCCCGAAACATCACACCACCACGCTAATATGCTCTTGTTTCTGCACTCTTATCACATTTTCAACAAAACTTTCTATCTTAGATTCATGCGAAACAATAATAACTTGCTTCATATTCAACTGCTCAAGAACATCTCTTACCTTATCCAACTGCTCTGTGCTAAATCCGTCTGTCGGCTCGTCGAGCATTATAATGTCCTTTGTCTTGATTCCAGCTACAATATCATTTATGACTTTGTTTAAAGCCAGCCTGTAAGACAATGCAACAGAGGTTTTTTCTCCTCCGCTTAAATTTTCTATGTATGTTTCGTAGCCATCCTGCTCAATTATTGGCGTAAAATCCTCATCAACTCTTATGCTCATTGTTTCGTCTTCAAGCAGTATGTCAAACCAATTCTTAAACAATTCATTGAACTGAAAATGGATGTTTACCATTACATGTCTCTCAATTGTTGACATCAAATTTAAGAAAAACTCGTCAATCCAGTTGTTCAATTGCAGAATATAAGCAAGCTTTTCTTTTGCCTTTTGCTTTTCATTAATTTCTTTTTCCAGAACTGCAATAAATCTTCTAATCGATTCTTTTTCTCTTTCATAACCCCTTATTTCAAGCTCCAGAAACCTTTCCTGAGGCAATAATTCATCAATTTCTTTCTTAACCAACTTGTATTTTTCCTCTATTTCTGCATATTTGCTTATTTTTGAGTTAAGCTCAGTTTTCTTGGTATTTAATAATCCAATTTCCTTCTTTACTTTTTCTTTTAAATTTGATTTTTCATCTTTCAATGCAATTTTTTCATTGAGGGTCTCAAATCTTATTTTAATAATATTAAAATGATTTTGCTCCTTCACAAGTAAATCAAGCTCTTTTTTCAGCGTGATTTTTATTCTCTCCAGCTTGGATTCCTCTTCCCTGTAGCTTTTTATTTGCTCGAGCAAATCCTCATATTTTCTAGTTTCCCTTAAGTTTACATCATGCTTGTGCTTTTCATCAACTTTCTGCTCGCATACAGGACAAATTTCCAAAGACTGCATTTTTTTAATTGTCTCATTGCAATGCTCTATTTTCACTTCCAACTCCTTTATCTTTCTTATAGAATTTTTATAAGCTGAATCTGCTTCATTTATTTCATTCTCTTTCTCATCTATTTTTTTTATTATTATTTCAAGCTCGTTTAGCTCCTTGCTTTCAACCTCTTTTTTGAGCTCGTCAATTTGCTTCCCTAATTTTTTAATTTCATCATTCAACCTGTTATTTTGCTCTATTCTATGGTTTAGGTTGGCTTCTGCAACGCTTAATTCTTTTTTTAAAATATTCAGCTCGTTAATTTCCTTTTCAATGCTTTCAATAGCAATCTTTTTTTGGCTTATGATTTTTTTAACTTCATCAATTTTTGGCAACATCCCTTGTATTTTTTTATCTATGTATGATACTTCATTTTTTCTTTCTTCCAAATCCTTTTTTTTATATTCCAAATCCAGTATAAATCCCTCAAAATGCCTTTTCTTTTCCCTTAAAGAAGTTATGATAATTTTTGCATTTTCTCTGACTCTTTTGTATTTGTCAATGTTAAACACTTTTCTCAAAGTGTCTAGCCTTGTGTCCTTGTTTTCGTAAAGAATTTGCTTCATCTCCTCTTGAGGAGTGTAAACTGTATACCTGTAAATCAAGTCCTTGCCTTTCTTCACCAAGTCTTTTGGATAGCCAAGCAGCTCAAGCACAATTGCCCTTAACTCTTCTGAAGTGCCTTCTTTTTTTATGCCGTTTATTATCACATAGCCTGCTTCCTGCTTGATATCGTCATTGCTTCTTTTTAAAGTTCTTTTAACTATCACATCTTTGCTGTCAATCTGCATTCTTAGCTCAACATTTCCTTCTTTTTTTCCATGCCTCAGCAAAGTGTATGCTGGCAATTCCCCTTTTTTAGCTCCAAAAATTGCAAATTCAATTCCAAGCAGTATAGTTGACTTCCCGCTTCCTATGTCGCCAGCTAAAAGAACAGAGCCAAGAGGAAAATTTATCTCTTGATTTTCATAGCTTCTAATATTATGCAATTTGATAGATTTCAAAAACAAAAATACCACCCTATTGCTTTAATTTCTTCTTCAAATTCTCAATCACAGTTACAGGAGTAGGATCAACTCTGTTGGCTAAAGCAAGATAATAAGAAACAAAATCACCATAATAAATGCCTGAGAATAATCTTGAAAGCAAATAATCTCCTCTTGTAAAGAGTTCTTCAACATCTACCCTTGTCGATATTATCTCCTTTGTTATGTCCATTCTTTTCTTTATTCTTTCATTGTCATCTTTGTCTCTTATGAAAATTGCAATAAAATCGCCTTTGTTCATTGATTGATATCCAACAATTTCATTGTGGTTCATTTCTGAAAAGGTATGGCAAAAAGCCGGAACTTTGCTGTTTTCATTAAACTGCGTTTTCCATCTGTAAGCCACAGGACTTAATAACTCGGAAGCATAAACTAATGGAATTTTATTTTGAATCTTTTTTGCAAGTCGCTCTCCAACAATTCTAAAATCCTCTGCATTCGACAAAATATCAAGCACTTCATTAATCTCATTATTCTTTACATCAATAATATTTGAATTTACCAAAACGCCAAGCATTGGAAAGAACAAGTAGCCTAATGCTGCTCTTGGCTGCAATCCTGTTGGGATTTTTATTGCTTTTTTTGCCTTTACAGAGAGGATGCCGCCGCTTGTAACAGCAACAATCTTTGCTTTTTTCTTTACGGCATCTTCAAAAGCTGAAATTGTTTCTTCTGTATTCCCAGAATAAGATACAGCAAAAACCAAGGTGTTTTCATCAACAAAGCCAGGCACTTTATAATCTCTCACAACAAAAACTGGAATTTTCGAATTTTGCATATAAGCTTTTAATATATCGCCGCCAACAGCAGAGCCGCCCATGCCTATAACAACAACCTTGTCAACTTTGCCAGAAACAGCAATTCCTTTAGGCAGCTCTAAAGCTGTCTTGCATTGATGTGAAAAGTCTTCAATGACTTT
>CAZUWB010000105.1:0-3899 GCA_964623945.1 uncultured Methanosarcinales archaeon
TGCCTGGCGGCATGGAAAATGACTTTTATGATAAATTAAACAAAATATGCCATGGAAATGTCGAGAGCAAGGTATTGAAGATTAAATAATTAAAATTTCAAGGTGAAAATAAAAATGTCAAAAATTAATGTTAACGATAAGGAAATTTCAGTTCCAGGAGAGACATTAGCAGTTGGAATGGACGTATTGCCTGGAAGTGGAACTTATAGAGAAGGCGAAAAGATTATTGCAAAAAGGCTTGGATTGGTAATGATTGAAGGACGAACAATAAAATTAATTCCTTTATCAGGAAGATACATTCCGAAAACTGGCGACACTATAATATGTATGGTTATTGACGTTGGCTTTAACGGCTGGCGCTTGGACACAAATTCTGCATACTCCGCCATGCTGTCGATGAAAGATGCAACATCTGATTTCATAGCGCGAGGCGCAAACCTAACACAATATTATGACTTAGGGGACTACATTGTGTGCAAAATAGTGAATGTCACAAGCCAAAAACTCGTCGATGTTTCGATGAAAGGTCCTGGCTTGAGAAAATTAAAAGGAGGCAGAATGATTGAAGTTGACCCAAATAAAGTGCCAAGAATCATAGGAAAGCAAGGCTCAATGGTTGTTATGATAAAAGATGTAACAAAGTGCAACATTACTGTTGGCCAAAATGGCTTGATATGGATTGAAGGCGAGCCAATTAATGAGTTGCTTGCAATTCAAACCATAAGGAAAATAGAAAAAGAAAGCCATACAAGCGGATTGACCGAGAAAATAAAAGAATTTTTAGAGAAGAACAGCAAAAATCATTAAGTTTTTTTTAAAATATCACCAAATTAAAATAATGCGATATGAAATCCTAAAAAATCAGTGGCATGCGAGTGAGCTACTCGCTCACAATTGTCTGATTTTTGGGAACTCAAAAATTTACATTTTTGAGTGATAACAAACATTCAATAAAAAATAAAATTCACATTAAATTAAACAAAACAAAAACCAAATAATGAAAAATAATAAATAAAATTATCAAGGTGTAAAATGACATATAAACAAAGAATTGACGGAAGAGGGTTTGATGAAACAAGACCAATTGAAGCAAAAGTTGGCGTGATAAAGAGAGCAGATGGTTCTGCGATGTTCAAAATAGGCAATACATGGGCTTATGCTGCAGTTTACGGTCCTAGGAATTTGCACCCAAAATTTTTGCAAGATCCTCAAAGAGGAATTTTAAGATGCAACTACAACATGATGCCTTTCTCAAGCTCTGGAGAGCGAGTAAGACCAGGAGGTTCAAGAAGATCCAAGGAAATATCGCTTGTAACTGAAAAAGCACTTCTTCCGGTTTTGGACTTGGAAGAATATCCTAACTCTGTTGTTGATGTTTTTATAGAATTACCTCAAACTGAAGCTGGCTCGAGATGTGCTGGCATTTGCGCAGCGTCAATGGCATTGGCTGATGCCGGGCTTGAAATGAAAGATTTAGTAGCTGCAGTTTCTGTTGGGAAGGTTGCAGACAAATTGCTTGTTGATTTAGACTATTCAGAAGAGAGTTATGCAGATGCTTCAGTTGCAGACATACCCATTGCAGTTATGCCGAATTCCGGAAAAATAACTTTGCTGCAGATGGATGGCGAAGTCAAAAAAGAGGAGCTAATGAAAGTGCTTGAAATGGGCAGAAAAGTTTTGATGAATATTTATGAAATACAAAAAAATGCTTTGAAGGAAAAATATCAAGAGGTTGAGTTGTAATGTATCGCGAACTTAGAAGCCATATAATAAGCTTGCTTAATGCTAGCACAAGGCTTGATGGCAGGAAACTAACAGAATATAGAAAGCCAATAGAGGTAGAATATGGTATAATAAAAACTGCTGAAGGTTCTGCACGAGTAAAAATAGGGGAAACAGAGGTTATGGTTGGAGTGAAGATGGAAGTAGGCGAGCCATATCCTGACACTCCTGATGAAGGCACAATAATTGTAGGAGCTGAGCTATTGCCATTGTCAAATCCGGAATTTGAGCTTGGTCCGCCGGGAATTCAAGCAATTGAACTTGCTAGAGTTGTTGACAGAGGCATAAGGGAAAGCAAAGCTATAGATTTCAAGAAATTATGCATTGAAAAAGGTGGGAAAATATGGATGGTTATCATTGATATTTGCCCAATAAATGATGCTGGCAATTTGTTTGACGCGTCTTCGCTCGCTGCAATGGCAGCTTTAAAGCATACAGTATTCCCTAGCTTTGACGGTGAAAAAGTTGATTACAAGGCAAAAACCGAGAAAAAACTTGCATTAGAAAAAATACCTATAGCAGTCACTATTATAAAAATTGGGGACAAATTTATAATTGATCCTGATACAGAAGAGGAAAAAGTAGTTGATGCAAGGCTTACTGTCTCTTCGATTGAAGATGGAACATTATGTGCTTTGCAGAAAGGCGGCGATTTTCCTTTAACCATAGATGAAATCAGCAAAATGCTCGACATAGGCATTGAAAAAGCCAAGGAATTGAGGAAGCATTTGTAGGTTTCTTCACTTACTTGTTGGTATTCTACATAGTTGAGATAACCCTCTTGACAAATAATACCTATCTGGACCTTGTCTAGCAGTGAATCCAAATTTCTTAAGGATTCTTAAACTTGCTTCATTAGTTTCCCACCTTACTTGTTTCTGGCGAATTAGAATATATGCAAAATATCCCCTTAGATCACCGCTTCTATCGTGATGCAAAGTTTCTTCTAAGAATTTCTCAACAAGAGATGTAGCTACCTTTTTTCCCTCAAATTTAGGATGGGTAAAAAGCTGTTGAAGGACAAGTGTGTCTAAGTCCCTTGTAGCTGTGATACCCCCAACTGCTATACCCTCAGACCTTGCAATGTAAAGGAATCTGTCTTGTGGGTTCTGAAGGTACCACAACATTCTACTCAAGATCTCGCTAGGAGGTTCATTAAAAAGATATGTAGTGTCAACCAGGGCTCTAACTTTATGGACATCATAAGCGTCAATTGGGCCCATAGCACGATATACTAAAAGATTTTTTCCCATAAAATTGTAGAAATTGTATTAGTTTTTAAATATTTAGTGAATTTTTTATCCTCTATTGTCGATAATTTTATAAATATTTGACAAATCAATTGGAAAATGACGGTTATAATAGAACAAAAACTTTCAAAATATTTTGAATTGACTTCTAAAGCATTAAAAAAAGTAAAAATTGTTGAAAAGCATAAAAAAGAAGCAGAAGATTTTCTTGATTTAGCCCAAAGGTATTTTGATGATGCAAAGTATTTTGAGAAAAAAAATGATTTAGTTAATGCTTACGGCGCAATTGTTTACTCTCATGCTTTTCTCGACGCTGGCGCAAGGCTGGGCTTCTTTGATGTAGAAAAAGATAATGAATTGTTTATGGTGGACTAATCCAAAAACGGATAAAGTATAAGCCATATAACATTTCCAACAACTAAGAATATCCCTGCCCAGAATATAACTGCTTCATTCTTCAAATATGGTACAAAAGTTGCTGTTACATAAGGCAAGTTCCACCCGCTAAAATGAGATATGAAAGTAAGCGATACAACCAAATCCGCTAAACTATGCAATACAGAAAAAACAATAAATCCAAAATGTGTTGTTAAATCCCTTAACTCATTAACAATGTCTAATAAAATAAAGAATGTAAAAATTACAAATGCAATTACATACAGTATATTGCTAAGTTTTATTGAGAAAAACCTTCCAGTTAAACCTATAAGCAACAAACCACAACATATGCCAATAATACTGTCTTCTGCTGCAAATGTGAATTTCATTGAAGATATCTTTACACAATTTCTATATAAATATTGTGAAAATTAGTTTTAATCTCAAAATTAATAAATTTTACAATTATTTACTCTGCATAATTTTTAA
>CAZUWB010000106.1:0-3892 GCA_964623945.1 uncultured Methanosarcinales archaeon
TCTGAAAATATGTCTACCTTGAACTTAAATGGTATCAATAAAAAATTTGTGTCAAGTATTATCTTTTTCATTAAAATATAGAATTAAATCTATCGATATAAATATTTCTATTGTATACTATAAGAAAATTATTTAAAGAATTAATTAAATTTAATAATTATGATAAAGAAAATCAAAGGGAAATATGTTGTTTTATCAGAGAAAACTGGCAGAGTTTTTGGAAGATATAACACAAAGAAAGAAGCTGAAAAACGCCTTAGGCAGATTGAATTCTTCAAGCATCTCAAAGCAAGTCCTCAATTGCGCAGAAGCTTAAAGAAAAGGTCGTTGCTCAAAAAATAGAATGGATTTCTAATTCAATATATTTTTAAATTTGGATGATTGCTTTGTTTATATGCAAGGCTTAGTTATAACATCTAAAGGCATTGAAGAAACAGCATCTGCTGAAATTAAGGAACTGATAAATGCTAAGTGCAAAATTGAAAATACGTGTGTTGTTTTTGATTTTGATGATTTTAAGGATTTATGCTTGTTGTGCTACAAATGCCAGTCTGCCGATAGGGCATTATATTTAATAGGCGATTTTGAATTTACAGATTTCTTTAAGGATTTTGAAAGGTTTATTGATAAAGTAAAGATTGATGAATTGATTTGCAACAACAAAAAGTTCAAAATTGAGTGTATAAGGTTAGGCACGCATCATTTTAAGAGTGTAGATGTGGAAGCAAAAGCTGCTGAGTTGCTTCAAAAAAAACTGAAAACGAAAAATAGTAAAATTGACAAAAAAGACTATGAAATCATTTATTTTGCGTATATTGTTGACAACAAATGCTATTTTGGCATTGATTTTGCCGGGTTTGAGCTGAACAAAAGAGATTACAAAATTTTCCTTCATCCAAATTCTCTGAGGGGAACAATTGCTTATGCTTTATTTAGGGAAAGCGGGTTTGAAAAAAAAGATGTTGTACTTGATCCATTTTCAAGGGATGGTGTTATTGTAATAGAGGCTGCATTTTACGCAAGCAATTTTCCCTATACTTACTATAAAAAGGAAAAATTCGCTTTTTTGAAATTAAATCTAGGCATTGATTTCGAGAAATTTTTTAAAGATATTGACAAAAACATAAAAAAGACCAAAGCAAACATAAATTGTTTTGACCACATGTTCAAATATATTGATTATTCTAAAAAAAATGCAAAAATTGCAGGTGTGGACAAACAGATTAATTTCAGTAGAGTTGAATTGGAATGGCTCGATATAAAGTTCAAGGAGAAAAGCGTTGACAGGATAATAACTAATCCACCGACATCAAAAAATACTGATTTGGACAAGATTTATAATGAGTTTTTTTACCAATGCGAATATATATTAAAGAGCGATGGGACAGTCTCATTAATTACGAGACTGCCGGATTTTGTGAAAAAGCATGCTGAAAAACATAATTTTTTTGCTTCAAAAGAAAAAGAAGTGTGGAGCGGTGAGCAATTGCTAAAAATAATAATATTTAAAAAGAAAAGTATATAAATATAATGTCCAAATTAACTGATAATGGAAAAAAAGAGGCGTACTAGTATTTTTGAGAAGTTACTCTTGATAGTAGGATTTTTAGTGCTTATTATGGGTTATTTCTTTATCAACAAAGTTTTTATTGCAGAGGGATACGAAGTAAGCTGGGGTTTTTTGCAGACGGTTTTTTTGTGGCTTTTGATGGTTATTTTTATCATAGTTTTAGCTATCGGATAGGATTTAACAAAAGGTATTTTTCTTAGGATACTTGATGAAATTAGAGAACTGAAAGAAGTAATTTTGAATAGGAAAAACAGATAATTTTAAATACATACTTTCTATACTATTTACTTGCAGGGTTAGTACTTAGCTTCGGCAGCAAGCTTTGCTTAATGCTGAGGAAAGTCCACCCACCCCAACGGCATAGCTCCGTTGACACGCTGGGCAACTTTTGTTAATACAAAAGTTCCCCGTAGCCACTCACGGAAGTGAGTTTTAGTAATAGAAGGCAACCACTCAGAAACGAGACCGCTTGTGAATAGGGTGAAATTGCAGAAGGTTTTCGCGAGAGAACTCAGTTAACCAATGGACTTTTTTACAAGCATGGGTGAAACGGTGAGTCCTGGCTGGTGCAAGTCAAAGGGATATCATAAATTCCTTCGGAATTTAATGTCCCAGACGCTTAGTTTAATGCTAAGACAGGCTATCGTAAGTTTGTACTTACACTAAGGGCCTGACAAAAGGTGGCTTATTCAAACCCTGCAAATTTTAATTAAAAAATAAAATGGCTCAAGATAGGATTTCAATGCCATCCGGTATGGGTGGGTTAGTAAGGTATTTTGATGAGTATAAAAGCAAAATTAAATTCAAGCCGGGCCACATAATTGTGCTTTGTGTTGTTGTTATTGTAATCATGATATTTCTTTACTCTTACGGCAACAGACTGCTTGGGATTAGGTGATAATATGCTTCCTGGAATGAATCCAAGGGAAATGCAAAAAGCTATGAAAAGGCTTGGCATTAAGCAGGAAGAGATTGACGCTGAACTTGTCATCATTAAAACAGCTGATAAAGACTTGATAATTAAAAATCCCCATGTCAGCAAGGTCAATATGATGGGACAAGAAACATTTCAGGTTGTAGGTGATATTGCTGAAGTTAATAAAGATGTTAGTGTGGAAATCAAAGAAGATGATTTGGAAACAGTGATGGAGCAAACTAACTGCAGCAAGGAACAGGCTTTAGAGGCTTTGGAAGAAAGCAAGGGAAATTTAGCAGAAGCAATATTAAGATTACAAAACAAATAATTCTATCTGGTGTTTTATGAAAGACACATTCGATGAAGCAATTCAAGAATTAAAGAGAGTTGACCATTTGTTCTGGGTAAGTTTGAAATACACAAGAACTGTTGATGTAATCAAGCACGTCATTGACAGGCTAATTAATTGCATTGGATTTGGGTTAGAGGCTTTGCTTAAATATGCAAAAGAGAAAAAGCTTATAACAACGATTCCTGCAAATGAGGGTTTAAGGTGCGATTTGTTGAAAAAAATATTTCCAGATAATTTGGAATTGATTGATTACATTAATTTTTATCTAAGGCTTAGGAAATTAAGCAAAGCAGAATACACAAGAAGGGAAGAATTCAGAAGGCATGTCACAATGATTGCAACAATTGACAAAGGTGAGGTTGTTGAAGTCAGCATTGATTCATTAAAAGAAGATTATGAAAAAACAAGGACTTTTATCGCTTTTGTTAAAAAAATAATTAATGAAGAAAAGGAAGAGCAATAACCTTTGAGTGAAAATCATTCGCATTCAAAATGCATAATCTAATCAAAAGGCTTGAAAAAAGAGGATGGAAAAAAAGAGAGATTATAAAGACAGTTGATATTATAAAAAACGCTAAGAAGAATAAACCAAGAGATGTAATATTTATTGAAAAGCGCATTTATTGGATTTTGCTTGTTATGATAATAGTTGCAAATTTTGCAATTTCCATTGCATTGATTCCTGTGCTAATTGGCTTGAGAGGATTTATTCTTTATTTTGTGCTTGTTGTTTTAGGTTTTGTGTTTGGGTTATTATTCGAGCTTGTAATTAGAAGCATAGAGCATCTTGAAGACAAACACCATTTTTTTTTGGCAATATTAATTCCATTGATTGCATTGGCAAATATATTCTTTATATCAAAGATTTCAAATAACCTGATTAAAACTTTAAGTTTGACAAACTTTCACAACTCTATAATTATTGCTGCAGTTTATGCAGTTGCTTTTGTGCTGCCTTATGTAATTTACAGGTTCGTTTTAAAAATTGAGTATTATGCAAAAGAATAAGCTATTTTTTCTTAAAGTCCAAAGAGCAGGAATTAATGCAAAATCT
>CAZUWB010000107.1:0-3833 GCA_964623945.1 uncultured Methanosarcinales archaeon
ATTAGTTAAAAAATATCCATTTTATATTTCACATTTTTTAGTCAGGTTATTCAAAAATAAACTTGGATTTAATTTTAAGCATAGAGTTCATGAATTAGTAGAAGACTCAATTATTGAAAAAAATTTAAAATACAAAAAAATTGACGTTGTTTTGCATCATTTTGGTTCTGTAAAGGATGCGCAATCAACTGCTAACAAAGTAGAGCAATATTCAAATATTATTCTAAAGCAATTGCAAGATGATCCTAAAAGTGCCCGCTATAATTACCAAGCAGGGAGAATGTACATTGGCAAAAATGATTTCAGCAATGCTTTAAAATATTTTGAAAAAACAGCCAAGATAAATCCTAATTATAAGCTTGTATTTTCCAAAATAGCAAAAATATTTTTGCAGTTTAATGACAAAAACAAAGCTATAGAGCACTTCAAAAAAAGTATGAAGCATAATCCAGAAAATCCATCACCAGCAAATAATCTTGCAGTAGTTTACATGTCAATCGGAAAATTTGAGCAAGCAAAAAAGATTTTGGAAGAGCAATTAAAAAAGCATCCTGAAAATAAAGCATTGAAATATAATTATGAGAAAGTTTTGGAGAATTTAAGATAATAAGATTTTATCTCCACTTAATTGAACATCCAATTGCAGGTGCTAATTCTATTGCAACTTTCTGGTTATGGAGCAATGCATTAATCGCATTCCTTAAATCATAAGTCTTGACTGCATTCTCATCTTTGTAATTGTCGTCAATCCTGCCATGATATTTTAGCTTTCTTTCACCATCAAATACAAAGCATTCTGGCGTGCATTGAGCGCCGTATGCAGTTGCCACTGTCTGGTCTTCATCCCTAAGATAAGTAAAATTGAGCTTTCTTTGCTTGTTAAATTCTATCATTTTATCAAAACTATCGTCTGGATAGTTTACTTCATCATTTGAATTAATGCCAACAACCTGCACGCCTTTAATGCCAAAATCGCTTTGTATTGCTTTTATCCTTTCAATATAAGCTTGAACATAAGGGCAATGGTTGCACATAAAAACAACAACCAATATTTTTTTGCCTTTGAAGTCGCTTAGAGAATAAGATTTTCCATCAACCCCTGGCAGTTTAAAATCTGGAGCTTTGCCCCCTATACCTAATTTTACATTCTGAATGTTCATTTCCATAAAAACCACCAAAGAAAGAAATAACTTGCGTTTATTAAAAGGTTTTGGTTTTGAAAAATAGTGCCGCTGGCGGAACTTGAATCCACGACCTTTCCATGCAATAAGATTACTCTTAATTGCTCTACGTAACCCAGTTAGATTGAGTCAGTCATCGGTTTTTTACCTCAGAGCTCATAAAATATGAGCGTAGCGCTCTAACCAGGCTGAGCTACAGCGGCCCAAAACAAGAAAAAAGATAATGTTTTAAAAAGATTGCTGTTAAATAAACTTCTTTATCTTTTCAGCATATTCCTTCATTTCATCGCCTTCGTACTTCAAATGGCTCCATTTAATTCTTAGCCTGTCTTTTTGAAATCTTGGTATTAAATGAATATGCGCATGATTTACAATTTGGCCTGCTTCTTTCCCATTATTCATCACAATGTTAAAACTGCCATTGCCAAAACTTAATGACAAAGCTCTTGCAACTTTCTTTGCCGCTTTCATAGTTGCAACCAAATCATCTTCATTCATCTCTATCAAAGTTTGAGAATGCTTCTTCGGCACAACAAGGCAGTGCCCTTTGTTAGCTGGCATTATGTCAAGGAAGCTTATTACTTGGGCATCTTCGTAAACCTTTGCCGCAGGTATTTTTCCATTAACAATCTTGCAAAATATGCAATCTTCCATTTTTAGCCTTTTTTTATCTCAACAAACTCTAATTTATCTTCATCAACATCAAGCAATGCAGTTGTATAAGGATGAATTCTAAATAAAGCGCCTGGATTTATAACTCTTGTTTTGCCTGTTTTTTCGTCTCTTTTTATATGAGTATGGCCTGTTAATACATAATCATATTTATTGCTTTTGATTGCAGCTTCTAAAATATTTAATTTTGTTCCATGATAAACATAAAACTTCTTGTCTTTATATTCAAACTCTTTTTCATCTTTCACCTCTTCAAATCCTAATTCTTTCGCTTTGTTATTTAAACCATTTCTTTCGCCATCATTGTTACCAAAAACAAATTTCATCTTTAAGTCTTTAAAATACTCAAGCATAGGCGGACTAATAATATCACCGCAATGTACGCCAAACTCAATATTTTTTTCTTTAAATACTTTTACAGCTTTTTTAATTGCTTCCTCATTTTCATGCGTGTCTGAAATTATGCCTATCATTTTCATTATTTTATTTTTTAATGTTTTATTGAATGTAAAATTGATATTAATTTTTATTGTTTTAGTTCTTTCCTAACGCACTAAAAAACGCATTGCGTTTTTGGTGCGCCGAAATCTTTAATTTTCTAGCGCATTAATTTAAATAATAATTCAAAAAATAATTAAATTTTCACTAATCATTTAGCTAGTTCAAAATATTCTATCTCATTTAAATTTTCAACATCGATAACAACACAATTTAAAATATCTGCAGGATATTTGCTTCCAACATTAACGCATATTGTTTTATTAATTTTGTCGTGCCAAGCACCACTCATTTGAGGGCTTTCGTGGATATGCCCATGCAAAGTTAATAATGGCTGCTCTTTTTCAACGAATTCCCTTACTGCTTTACTTCCAACATGGACTCCAGTTGTTATAATATCAAGTTTTGTATTGTAAGGGGGAGCGTGAATTGTATATATTGTTTTTTTAGGATTGCTTAATTTTTTTAATTTTTGTAAATCGTCTTGTATAGTTCCCCACTCTCTTTCAATGCTTCTTATTTCCTCACTAAAGAATTGGTTTGGGGCCATATCGCCTTCATATTCAAACTTTTCCCAGTCTTTTAATCGGAATGGAGTAAAATTAATAAAACTGTAACCTGCAATATTATAATTTTTGTTTAATTTTATTGATTTTTTATGGATTGATTTTAAAATTGTGTTTTTTTCTGCATTTTCCAAAACTTCAAGATTAATTCTAAAGTCATCGTTGCCCATTATTAAATAAATTTCTTTGTTTTTGTTATTTTGTTTAAATTCTTTAAATAATGAAATCATAAATTTTTCCAGAAATATTTTTTGGTTATTGATTTTTTCTTTTTTTGTGTCACCTATTCTTGGACATAGGTCGCCGCCAATAACAATTGCATCAATGTTTTCTTCTTCTGCTTTTTTTAGTAATCTTTTGTAGAAATCTTCATTTCCATGCAAGTCTGCTGTGTAGATTAGTTTGAATGGCATTTTTCATAAAACAATTTGTACCTCTCTTATCGATGATACTAATTCAACTTGCGGCAAAGATTCAAAAATTTTTTTCATCTCGTCTAGCGTCTTGTCGCGAGGTATCTGAATTCTATATGTATTGTCACTACTTTCTTTTATTATCTTTGAATTATGCTGGCTTAAAACAGAGTTGATTTCTTCTTTTGAAACCGAAGCCTTAAATTTAACAGAAAGTTCATTTTGGAGGTAGCCTCTATCCTCATCTACTCTTTTTTCATTACAGCCTATTATTAGCAAAGCAATCAATAAAAATATTCCAATTCTTTTCATTTTATGGTTTTATGGTAAAAATGGACTGGCGGGGACTTGCAAAGCACAAGCTGTGCTCGCTTGTGTCTATTTGAACCCCGAGCATCTCCCAAGCCAAGGGAGCATTCTATTACCCATTAATTTTTTTAATTCCGGATTGAATCACCAGCCCATTAAGGTGTAGAGAAAAAGTGCAGTTTAAAATGTTTTCT
>CAZUWB010000108.1:0-3829 GCA_964623945.1 uncultured Methanosarcinales archaeon
GGGTTTATTATAGTAAGGCAAAGAGTAAACAGAGGAGGAAGGCAAAGACCTCAAATAAGGCATCCCAGAAGGCCAAAGGCTATGAGCAGAAGAAAAGATTTGACAATGAATTACCAAGCAGTTGCAGAAAACAGAGCTGCTAGCAAATATCAAAATTGCGAGGTTCTTAACAGCTATTACGTTGGAGAAGATGGATTGAATTATTGGTACGAAGTAATTCTTGTCGATAGGGCAAACCCATCAATCATGGCTGACTCTAGAATAAATTGGATTTTCAGCCATAAAGGAAGAGCTTCAAGAGGCTTGACAAGCGCTGGAAGAAGAGCAAGGGGACTATTGCACAAAGGCAAAGGCGCAGAAAAAATGAGGTAGATGCTTGCGAGCAAGTTCGCAAGCTCACTTGCAACTCCAAGCTTAAGGGCGCATAACAGGAAAGGAAACTGAGTTTCTTTTTATATTTTTTAATTTTAAAATCCGTTAGAAGGTTGGTATTTAGTATATTGATATTCACTCAATTTATTGGGATTGGGAAAATATAATTCTTCAGCATTAAATGGAATGATTTTGTAAGGCTCTAAGTCTGCATCGCTTAGTTTTCCTAAAAATCCATAAACGCTATAAAATCTTATTGAACCACTCTCACGTTTCCACAATTTAGCTCCAGTAATAATAGAAATCCTATAACCATCATCTCGAAGATTTTCCTTTAGAGGCACACTATCTAGCAGTTCACGTCGTATTCCATTAACTCCATTTTTATTAACCCTTGCTTCTAAATTTGGTGTCATTTATTTCAATTCCATTATTTGTATTTTATAGCATTGTTTCAAGTTGTTTGATGTAAAGGCCAGAAAAACTTAGCCTTTACTTTAAATAATAATGATTGAGAATATTAAAATTATAATTTTGTTATTTATGTTACTTTTAAAATCAATTTTATTGTTTTGATTCATTTTTTGATTTATTTCATAATATTGTATTTAAAATTTTTGGTTTTTAATTATTAAGTTACTACCTTAAGCTATATCTATTTCTTACAATAAGCTGGCGATAGCTGTTATATGGGTCTTCAATAAGCTTTACCCTATACCGACTTTCATTTTCAGTATCCTTAAGTACTTTGATGTGGGTTATAGCTTCTGGAATTTCTATTACTCTCTCATCTTGAAAAGTCGCAGGAGATGTCTTGCCATTTAGACCAATAATTTTTGCTAAACCCGAGTCGCTAATCCCATGCCTTTCTACTGGAACAACTATGACTGCTTTTACATCGGGATGCTTCACATAACTACCACCAATAGACCTAATATTATTTCCCATACCTATACAATTTTCTAATGACCCATGAAAATCTTTTATAGCCATATGACAACACACCTTTAATCTTTTAGAATTTTAAAACAGATAAAGGCAGATTTATTCCACCAAAATAATCAGCACTAGCAGAATCACAGAAATTCCCAAAATAATTTTATCCTTGCTAGATACCATATAATGTTATAAACTTAAGGTTATATTTATATTTTTTGATTTTTAAGATTTTTAATTGATTTTTATTTCATTAATCCGACAAATTTATATACTTCTTACTACAGGGTAGTATTATGATAGAGCTAGAATGTCGTCAATGCCGATTTAAGTTTAAAAAAGATAAAATTCCGGGTAGATGCCCGTACTGCTCAACAGAGGGCTCAGTTGGATTGTTAAAAACAGCGCAAGACTTTCTTGATGATACAATAGGCGAAACCAGAATTATTGATGAAGACAGGAAAAAAAGGAATGCTTAATTTTCATTATCTTCTTTTTTGCTTTCTTCTTTCCTGCCCTTGAACATTTTCATTATCGGCTTTCTTGCATACCTAACCACTAACAACAGCACTATAACAACTAAAACCAGCGGAGCCAATATTGGATTTCTAGTAAGCAGACCGTCTGCACCAACCAAAGCGCCGCTAACAGAAGAAACGCCGCTTGCGATCTTTTTGTAGATGGGCCTGTTGTCGTGTATTGTTACATCATCGGCTAAAATGCTTGCACTGCTCCAAATGTTGCTTAAACTTTCTTGTGAAAAATTTGTTATATTTTGAATTGTTTGATTTAGTATTTCGCTGATTGGCTTGAGCCCCTCTTTTATTGAAATAACCACATCATAAACACCCAATGGAACCTCTTCTGACAAATCAAATTTGATTATTTTGCCTGGCTCTATCTTGATGTTTTTTGTTATGGGATATTTTTCCAACTCACTTTCAAGAATGAAAGTTAGTTCATCTTCAAAAAGTATATTGCCGATATTCTCAATAAATACAGACTCATTATCATATTTCACTAACACTTCTCTGATTGTGGTTATGTTTATTAAAGATTGTGTCGATAAACTTTTGTAAGTGCTTACCAAAACATAAGTGCCGGGCTCTGCATGCTGGCTAAACTCGTAATCAATTTTTTCGTTGCTCTGCACAATTTTTCTGAATACATTATTTTTGCTTGGCGACGTTAATTCCAAGTCCAAAGTAGCATTTATCAAATCATCTGCTTGGTCGTATAAGGAAGACACTATGTTAATTTTAGAGCCTGGCTCAAAATTGTAACCGCTCAGCTCTGTTTTTATATAACTTGGCACGGCTATTATTTCAAGCTCAATCGAAGACTCTCCAATGTTATCTTTTGAATCAGAAGCAATTATTTCTATTGTATGTTTTCCTGATTTTATGTGTTTTGGCACTTCTAAAGTTAGATTGAACTTTCCATCTACAGCATTAACTGTATAAGAATTGTTGTCCAGACTAATTTTTGTTTGCGCCTTTATAACATTATTGCCAAATGCTTCGTTTAAAATACCTGCAATTTGAATTGTTTCTCCTGGCAGTGAAGTTACCTTGCTGTTAACAGGCAGTACAGTTAATTGATTGGTAATGCTGAAACTGTTGGACTGCTGCTCTTGAACAACTGCACTGTCATAAGTCTCTAAACTGCTTGTGATACTGCAGTCCCCTGTCATAGAGGATGCAACAACCACTTCTGGAACATTGACAGCTGTCCTGAAATTTGACTCCAAGCTTACAGGTATTAAGAAATATTGCAATTTATAATTCCCGCAGGATAGTGTTAGCTTAAAAAGACCGTCAAAATTGTTATCATGCATTACAGAAGCAGAGACTTTTAGCTTGTTGCCAAGATTATATATGGGCTGGTTTGTTGTTATTGTTATCTCCGCAAAAACAGCCGGCATTACCAAAATTGCAATTAAGAACAATAGACAACTCTTTTTCATACTCTAAAACTCTTTTCACTAGTTTATATAATTTACTATTATTAAATTAAAACACTTACAATCCCAATCTATTATCAATCTCTTTGGCAATTTCCTTTAAATCCTCGCAAGCTCTTTTGATGTCTTTTTCCACTTCCTCAATAAGGGACTTCAGATTATCAACCCTTAAAGTGTAAGTGTTGCCTTCATGCACTACCAAACCCGACTCAATAAGCCTGTTGATATGATGTATTATTGTGCCTCTTGATAATGACAGCCTTAAAGCTAACTCATCGCTTGTCAAAGTTTGCTTTGCCTTTGCTGATTTCAAAAGCTCTACAAAAACCCTAAAGCAGCTTTTGTCTTTATCCCTTAGGTTGAATAAACCCAAAGAAGAACCTAGCCATTGCAATTCCTGATTGACATTGTGCTCACTTGGCTTTCTAATGTTTACTATTGTTATCCTCTGTCTTATGTATACCATACTAGCCCTTAAAGGTTGCTTATATTTAAACTTTTGCCGAAAAGTTTATATACTAGTTTATATTACCTACTTTCTGTTGACTTTAAGTCAAC
>CAZUWB010000109.1:0-3741 GCA_964623945.1 uncultured Methanosarcinales archaeon
AACAGAAAAAGAGTTTTATAAAGTAACAAGTAAAAGAATGCAAAATTTTTGGAGAGCGCCATATGGAAGGCATAACAATCAAATAAGGCAATGGGCAAAGTTGGCTGGGTATTCTCATATAGGATGGACTATCGATACAAGAGATTGGGTGACTGAAAATGAGGTGGATTTTAATAAACCAAGTAATAAAGAAATGTTGGAAACAATCCTCGGCTATGATAAAAAACAAAATGGCTTGAATGGCGCTATAATTTTAATGCATTTAGAGACATCAAGAAAACATGAGAAGTTTCATGAAGTACTGCCAGAACTTATTAGTAAATTAAAAGCTATGGGTTATTCTTTTGCACCTGTATCAGAAATCATAAATTAAATTTATTTCAAAAAACTAGTAAATATGCCTTTAGACTGCTTGATTTCTACTCTTGACTTATCATCCATTCTGTATTTGTTTATTACAACATGGCCGCAATAGTCATCTTCAAAGATTATTGACATGTCTTCTATTACCAATCGCTTAGAATAGAGTGGGCAGTCAATTACAAGAGTGTCTGCATAGCCGCCTTCAAACCCGATGTGGAATCCATATTTTACAGAATCCTTTTTTAATTGTAAAAAATTCTCTTTAGTTATTTTCTTTCCAAGCCAATCCTTTAATCCATCAGAAGCAATTTGCGTTATCAGAATTTCATACCCTTTATTCAGCATTTTTTCCATTACCAAGTCATGCTCTTCTCCTGAATGAGCTGCAAATGCCTCTACTTTCAAAGATCTTAAAGCATTTTGTATGCTTTTAAGCTGTGTTTCCTGCAAGCCAGTACCACCCAAAACAACAGTATCTATTTTTATTTTTCTTTGGTTTTTTTCAACAATTTCTTTTACAATATTCGCTTCTTTTATTGGATCTGATACTTTGCATTTCAAATAAAAATGAGGAATTTGAAGAATTTTTGCCAAGTCTTTTGTCTGCTCGATTGTAGCGTAATGAAATAAATAGCAGTCCTTTCTTGTTGGTTTTACTGAAATTAAGTATTTTATATTCCAGCCTTTTTCCTTTGCATGCTGAATTGCAAAAGTGCTGTCTTTTCCACCAGAATAGAGAATTGCAACATCCATAAAATTGGTTTAGTTATTTTATTTATAAAGTTTGCGGAAAATATTAAATTTGTTTAAGTCATTTAGCAACTTATCAAAATTCTTGTATTGAAAAGCTCTTATCCCCATTAGCCTTGCAACTAAAATAAATTCAGGGATATCATCAAAATATAAACAATTATAAGGCATTTCTCTGGATTTTATTAATGCGTTCATAAAAATGAGCGGACTAGGCTTAACATGACCGGCTTTGTAAGATAAGACATATTTGTCAAAAACATTAATTATATTATACTTATTTTTGATGTACCCAAAACGTAACAAATCCACGTTTGATAACAAAATAAGATTAAAATTTCTTTTCAAATCTCCAATAAGTCTTGCAACGTCTTCATTTAAGCTAAAAATCCCGCACCATATTTTTTTAAACTCGCTAAAATTTATTTTTAAATCCAAGTCCCTAGCTATTTTATCATAAAACTGCCTTGGCTTGATTTTGCCCCGCTCAAAATCTTTTCTGGCTGAAAAACCTTCATAATAGTTTTTAATGTAAAAAGCATTTCTGCCGCTTACGGCAGCTAAATCCTTAAAAAGTTTATTATCATTAACATTTACTATCACATTCCCTAAGTCAAAAATAATTGTTTTAATCATAACATTGCAATGTTCCATTTATTTAAAAACATTTTTAAACAAATAAAACTTCAAAAATAAAATGAAAGTTGCTTTAGCACAAATAAACCCAATTGTAGGTGACATCAAAGGAAATACTGATAAAATAATTTCAATAATTAAGAAAATCAAAGCAGACATTATTGTTTTTCCAGAGCTTTCTATAACAGGATATAGTCCGCAGGATTTGCTTCTAAATCATAATTTTATTGGAGAGAATATGGGCAGCATAAAGAAAATAGCTCAAAATACAAAAAATAAAGCTGCAATTGTTGGATTTGTTGAAAGGGTATACGGCAATCTGTTTAACAGCGCCGCTGTTATAAGAAACCGGCAAATTATTGAAATTCATCATAAGATATCTTTGCCGAATTATACTATTTTTGATGAAAAAAGATGGTTTAAATCAGGAAGCAATGCAACAGTATTTGAATTAAATGGCAAGGAAATCGGGCTTAGCATTTGCGAAGATATATGGTTTCCGGAAACAACAAAAATCCAGAAATATAAAGGAGCGGAATTAATAATAAATATATCCGCTTCCCCGTACAGAAAAGGCAAGATAGAACTAATTGAAAACATTCTAAAACAAAGATGGGAGGAAAATGAAATTCCAATTATCTATGTTAATCAAGCAGGTTCACAAGACGGAATAGTTTATTACGGGCATAGTATGTATTTTAAAGACGGAAAAGTTATGAAGAAATGCAAGGATTTTGAAGAGGGTATTTTGATTGTTGAGATAAAATGAATACAAAAGAAGTTCACAATGCTTTAATCTTAGGAATTAGAGATTATTTTAAAAAAAATAATTTCCAAAAAGCAGTGATAGGCTTAAGCGGGGGCATTGACAGTTCTGTTGCTGCTTCTTTAGTTGTTAAAGCATTGGGCAACAAAAATGTAACAGCAATTTTAATGCCCGAATTAGGCATTACTTCTGAACAAAGCATAAGAGACGCAAAAGATTTACTTAAAAAATTAAAATTAAAACATTATTCTGTCCAAATAAATGACCATATCCAATATTTTGATAAGCTCAATAAGCAATTAAAATTTAAAAGAAACATTTATGTGATTGCAAATGTAAAGGCAAGAGCTAGGATGATGCTTCTTTACTATTTTGCCAATTTAAGCAATGCCTTAGCCATAGGCACTTCAGACAAGTCGGAGATTGCGCTTGGCTACACAACAAAATATGGCGACAATGCAGCAGATATTCTTGTGATTGGCGACTTGTGGAAAACAGAAGTTATTGAAATGGGCAATTTTTTAAAATTGCCAAGTTCTATCTTAAAGAAAAAGCCAAGCGCTGAATTGATAATTGGACAGACTGCTGAAAAAGAGCTTGGCGCTTCTTATCAAGTCTTGGATAAAATATTGAAGATGTACATTGAAGAGGATTTATCTTTACATGAAATTATTAACAAAGGATTTAATGAAAAAATCGTAAAGAATGTTGTTGAGAGAATAAGGCTGAATGAACACAAAAGGAGAAGCCCAATTCTTGTAAGAATTTCCGAGCGCTCATTTCACGGAATGGAATGGCGAATGCCGATAACGAATAGATTTAAAGGGTAGTATTAAATATAATCACACTTTTCTTAAAGTATAAGAACCATCAGGCTCTGCTATATGGTATCCTTCTACACGAAAATGTGGTTGGGCCCTTGTTGCATTGAAAACTTCAACTTTTTTATCCAAATAGTCTGGGGGGTAGGCATGCGATGATAGTACCCTTAACCCATATACGAAAGTAGTTTTATCTTCAGTACCATCAACGATTCTTTCAATTTCTCCTACATTGTTTCTTCTTGTTGGTGAATTTAATGGTGATTGTTTTGCTAATGTATCCAGCTTAGTAATTTCTTGATATGCACCATTTATAATACTAGTAACCATTTGTTTTTACCTTTAATTTTATTATTAAATATATTTTAAAATATTATTAATAAACCTTCCTGCCAAAAATATTCC
>CAZUWB010000110.1:0-3708 GCA_964623945.1 uncultured Methanosarcinales archaeon
TTGAAATAGAGTAAATTGTTGTATTTAAAGGTTTGGATTTATGAATGAAGTGATTTTTTGCTATATGGAAATTAACAGTTGCAACAAGTAAAAGTTCGTTTAAAATGTGTTAGGCAAGAAGTTTTTGAGCTGCCGTTGTTAACGTTAAACCGAAAGTCTTTTACGTTGGTGGCTTCGCATAATATAAAATATTATACGGTTCGCTTTGCTCTCTGAAATTTTTGGTTACTTTAAACGGGGGTGGGACATACGGAAACGAACAATTTAAAAAGAAAACCATATAAATACCATATCCATCTACTAATTAAGGAGAGTGAAAAACCAATATGAAAAAGAGTGATATTCCTATTCAAATAAATAAAATTCACCGCATGGATTGTTTGGAAGGACTTAAGAAACTCCCGGACAAAAGTGTAGATTTGGCTTTTATTGACCCACCCTATAATGTTGGAAAAGATTATGGAATTTCTAAAGATAACTTACCAGAAGAAGAGTATTTAGAAATGATGCAAAATATCATTAACGAATTTAGAAGAATTACTAAACGAGGTTTTGCGATATATATTGATTGGAAACAATTTCAAAGGTATTGGAAACTTGCACCAGAAGCTGAACCTATAATTATCTACAAAAAATCCACAGGTTTTATATTTTCCCCTCTTAAAATAATGCAACATCATCATATAATTTTAACAACTGCAAAAGCAATTAAACCTGTAAAGAGTCTATGGGATGATATTCGAGTTTTAGGTGAAGGCTATTTATTTAATGAAAAAAGGTTTGGGCATCCTGCACAGACATCATTAAAAGCGACTAAAAGATTTATAGAACATTTTTCAGAAAAGGGTGAGGTTGTTATTGATTGTTTTGCAGGTTGTGGAACTACTGCAGTAGCTTGTAAGGAGCTAGAAAGAAATTTTATAGGATTTGAATTAAACTCCGAATACATTAAAACTGCTAATATAAGGTTATCTCAATCAAACTTAAAGGATATTACAAATTCTTCAACCCCAAATAAAAATAAAGAGGATATGATTGTCTGGGGTTAAAATGACTTTTTGGCTTGAAAGAGGAGAATCAAGATTTTTGGACTTGATTACTACAAGCGTGCATGGTCTTGTAGAAGAAAACAAAAAAGAAAATCTTCCAGATAAATATACTCTTTTCACATCAGGTTCAAAAATTCATTCACTATTTAGTTCTGTTCATCCTACAATTTTGGAATCACAAGTTAAGAGCATCGCTAGTGTAGCGCAAGGAAGGTATATTAGGGAATTTGCATATGCTCTAGTTGCTTTGGATTTTTGTGATGACGATTTTGCTTCCAAAATATCAAAAATAAAAGTCAACAAAATTTCCGATTTTGATTACGATGATTATACTGAATATATTCAGTCTGGCAAAAGTTCTTATTTGGCTAATAAATCCGCCATAAAATTTTGTAATATGGATTTTGGTTCAGAGCAATGGGCCGGCTTTCTTGCAGAAAAAATGCTATCATACGGATATTTTTGTAGATATTTGGATGTTATAATGCTATTAACAAAAATGAGTAAAAAATATCTTAAAGATGAAACTATTTTTGTCACACAACTTAAAAATATGATTGGTCCATTTGACCATAGGGTTAGTGGAAGTGGTCCAGATTTTATTCAAGAGACTTTTAAGTCGTGGGCATTCTTTACTGACATTATTAATATTAATACAAATGGAAAACTTAATGAGTATAATAAACAAAAGAGATTAACATACTTAAAAAAACATTCAGGTTATATAAGCGATGGAAATGAAGCTTACCTAATATTAAGAAATTTAAAAAAAGCTAAAATCTCATTAAATCAAACACCAGCAGAAAAAATAAGAGTTATGGGTTTTATGAGATTAGTGAATCTTGAAGGTTGGAGAAGAGAATTTGAATCTGCTTTGTATTCAGCTCTAAGAAGAGTTAGATTACTTTTTTATCTGGACAATAGATTTAATACTTTTATAGATGCTTCAGATTTGCTAAGTGACACTCAGTTAAAAGAGATTAGCAAATATTTCAAAAAAGAGTCCAATCTTGCAGTAGATTTATTATATTTGGAATGTATGGGTTATAAATTGGAAATTATAGAAGGGAAAAATGTTTTTTCTTCTTTTACAGAATATATTTTTGAAGGTATTATATCCAAAAAGGGATTATCTTTTTTTGATGAGCTACAAAGTGTAGGCACTTACAGCATTTTTTATGAAGGTGCAGTCCTTTTATTCAAAAGTATAAAATTTGACAATCTCAAAATAAAGCCAGTTAGAAAAATTGAAATAGAAACGTTTAATAAATACTGCCCACAAGGTGATTTTATAAAATGGATTCAAAAGAATTAATAATTAACATTGAAAGACTAACAGGGAAAAATAGAGTAAAAAAAGGAAGAGATACTTTTTTATGTCCCGGTATATTAGATTTATCAAAAGATAGTCAAGAAAAAAGTGCCATCAAACTAACCGATAAAGGTTGGTATATTGATAAATGGAGATGTAGCAAATGTTATTTGTGCAAACTCAAATCCAAATATATTGCTTTAGATAAGGACAATTTTCCCTATGTAATAGATGTCCATAATAACAAAAACTATGATATAGCTGTAAAAGACCAAATACATTTTGAATCTAGTTTATCTAATTATACAGAGGAATCTGGAATAAGCAAATGGATATACACTATCTTTAAATTATTTGGCATAGATGAGACTTATACAGAATGTGCAATAAGTAAAGAACATATCCCGCAAGATTTATTAAAACTTTTGGGTAAATTTAAAGAAGGTGGAGTTTATGGAAAATCTGTCATTGCTGATGTTGAAGGAACTTTAAATGAATTTATTTTTGTATTTGAAAATAAAAAATCTTCGACAAATGACGACTATTGGATAATTGAAGCATTAAAACAAATAATTCTTTATTCATCTTCAAAAATTTATCAAAAAAAAGATAATGAAGTTGTTTTTATTTTTTGTTATAACGGTTCGCTAGACATAAAAGATAGAGTAATCGAAGTAATGGGAAATAATCCTGAACTAAAAGTGATGTATGATGTCTTTTCGAAAAAGCCAAATTATAGCTTTTCTCTTATACCAAGTTCTGACTTTTTTGACATAATAAAGAAAGCTATCAAGGAAAATAAAAAGGATAAGAATGCTATTATTAAATTAATTTTATCCAAAAAACAAAAATTTCCGCTTAAATGATGGTGTAACATGATACTAAAAAATATGGATAGATTAACAGTATGGGATTTTCCTGGTAAAGCGGGTAAAAATGGAAGATACCCAGAATCTTATAGGGGCAGTTTTTTACCAGATATGGCAAGAATGGCAATTGAAAAGTATTCTCAAAAAGGGGATTTAATAATGGACCCTTTTGCAGGTTGTGGAACTACTGTAATAGAAGCCAAATCTTTAGGAAGAAACGCTGTAGGTTATGAAATTAATCAAGAAGGCGTGAGAATTGCTAATAGTATGCTAAAACAAAGTACTCTTCATGGAAATACAAAATTGATTAATCTTGTAAAAAGAAAAAATTCCAGAACAATAACAAAGGAAGATATAAAAAAAGATGGAAAAAAAGAATATGTTGATTTTGTCTTAACTTCTCCACCTTATTATAATAATCTGCCTTATTCTAAAGATAAAGAACAATTGGGAACAATAGAAGATTATAATCAATTTC
>CAZUWB010000111.1:0-3691 GCA_964623945.1 uncultured Methanosarcinales archaeon
TGTAATCACTAAAGCTTACTAAACAATCTTTATATATTTAGAAAATTTATATTAGGAATATGGAGAAATTAAAGGAAAAAGGGACTTATTTTGAGGGTTCTGACAAAAAATATCCTGATGTGGATTTGCCAAAGTGGATGCTGCAAATTGAGGAAGAAGAATAATTCTATATCTTAAGCAGCTCTCCATCCAAGTAAATTTTGGGGTTCTTGAAAACTTGATCAAGATGAATTATTGCATAGATGTTGCCTCCAAACCAGTAATTTGAGCCAATGCCTATATGGGCTGTTCCTAATGTCTTGTCATCAACAATCATAGCACCTATTATTTGTGCTCTTGGATTTAAGCCAATTCCAAGCTCGCAAATTCTTCTTACATTGCCGGGGTTTTTTGCAACAGAAGCTGCCCATTTTAAAGTTTTTTCAAGCTGCTTTGCCTCTTCTTGTCCTTTGATATCAACTATATTTCCATCTTTTATTGTCAATTCAATTGGTTTCCTAATCAAAATAGTATGCTCATGTGTTCTTGAGCTGCCATCAATAACCACTTTTCCTTCTATTCTTTTTCCATTTGGAGGGGCATAAACTTCTCCTGCTGGCAGATTCCCTCCAGTTCCTGGCATTGTATAATTGCCATCAGCTGCAATTGCTTCTATGCCTCCTTTGTTGTAATACAAGTCAGTGCCAGCTGATGTTGTTATATGCACTTCCTTTGCCTTTTCTAGTTTTTGTCTTATTTCTTCATGCTGTGTTTGAAAAGGCTTGTAGTTAACATCTATTGCTTTCAATATCAAGTCAATATTGCTTGTTGCCAAATCTCCTAAGCTCATTGCAGAAATAAATCGGTGGTTTTTTTTGCTAACCCATCTTCTGAAACTTTTGCCAAGCTCTTGTATATTACCAAGCTTGTCTGACATATTCAAAATAATGATATTGCCTGTTTTAAGGTCGGATAACCCACGCACCACATCCTCGTCAGAAATATCACCTCTTGACTTAACTCCTTGTAAAATTAATTTTGCATCTAGTTTGAGTTGCTCAGCAGCAAGATAATAAGCTCCTGATAAAACTGCTGCAACATTCCTGTTTTCATAACCTATATCTCCTACAATAAGCAGTTTTTCATCTTTTACAGCCAAGCAAGGAGTGAAAACTTTCTTCAAAGACATTGCTACTTTAGATGACAAATCATAAAGATTATGCTCTTTTAGCCATTTTAATGATTCAAGAGTTTCCATTAGATTTTAGGTGTAGAAGTTAATTTTTAAAGGTTGTGGAAAAATAGAATTTTCCGAAACTCCGAAAATAAATATTTTCGATAGTTTTGAAATCTTTTAGATTTCAAAGCCCAGATAATCTTGATTTTGCTGTTTTTGATAACTTTTCTCAATTTAATTAATTTTAATATTTTATTTTTAGATTTTCTACAACTTTGTCTGCTATCTCCTCCCACTTAGATCTAGAAACAGACATGTAATGAAAAGTGAAATAGTGTGCTAGTTCGTGGGCTAGTAGCTTACGATCGAAGTATGGAATCAATATTTTGTTCTCGTGCGGAATGTAGAGGGCTAATGCTATATCACTCCGGTACTTAGCAGAGGGCCACAGCCTTAAGTACTCATTATGAATTTCAGCAGGAGAAACTACCTGCACCTTAGGACGAGGTTTCGACTTATCTGGAGTAACATTCATCACGTTGGCTACTTTAAGATAGAGTTCATCAACTATTTTATGATCAATAGCACTGTCGCTAAAGTTAAAAATCTCATTATAATCACCTCTCTGAACAGTCGGGCTGGATCTATACTGAATGTTAGCAATACACCCTTCGGTAAGTAGCATTGACAGGGATAGAGCACCAAGCGCAGACCGTAATTTAGAAAAAGGTCTAACTTTAGATTCTATGCTCCAATTAATATTTCCGAGCCTTTTTAGTTCATAAACTTGATTAAGCTTGGATTCTAATGATTTAATTTTTTCATTATTAAGTCTTGAAGTTAACATAGGAAACTTAGTAAAATCACAGTATTTAAACTTTCCGGGTTTTGTTATTATAAATAAGTAGGAATAAAATTTGTTAGCCGAATTTTTCAGTCTTTATAACAATCTTTTTATATTATAAAGATTAAACAAAAATATGCAAATCTGGCTCAAGGTTTTAATTTTTATTGTATTATGGCTTATAATTTTTTCATTATTCACATTTTACATGTCAATTCATCCACATAAAATAATAACTGCTTTGGTGCCTTCTGATTTGGGTTTAAAGTACGAAGAGGTTAATTTTAAGAGCAATGATGAAATTATGCTTAGCGGTTGGTTTATACCAAACAACAAAACAAAAGTAACAATAATAGTTATGCACGGTTATCCTGCAGACAAAAATAATTTGCTTGGGATTGCTGAATTTCTTGCAAAAGACTTTAATGTGTTTTTGTTTGATTTTAGAAGTTTTGGGCAAAGTGAAGGAAAATATACAACAGTTGGCTATTTTGAAAAGAATGATTTAGTTGGAGCAATTCAATATTTAGAGAAAGAAAAAAATTTGACAAAAATCGGGCTTTATGGTTTTTCTTTAGGAGGGGCAGTTGCCTTAATGACAAAACATGAGAATATTAAAGCAATTGTTACAGACAGCACCTATGCAAAATTAAGCAATATGGTTAAGCATATGTACAGGATTTTCTTTATTTTTAAGTATCCGCTTGTTTATCTGACAAAATTGTATGGAATTTTATTTTTAAAAATAGATATTGATGATGTAAGCCCAGTTGACAATATAAAAAACATGAAAATTCCAATTTTGCTTATTCATGCTGAGAAAGACTCTCAAATTCCAGTCAATGAAGCTTATTTATTGCATAATGCTAACAAAAAAGCTGAGCTTTGGGTTGTTGAAAACGCAGAGCACGGAATGAGCCATTCAATTAATCCCAAAGAGTATGAAAAGAAAGTTATTGGGTTTTTTAAGGGGAATGTGAAATGACACGCCGCCAGCAAATAATAGAAATTCTGCAAAATAACAAACAAACAGCCCAGCAGCTTGCAAACTATTTTCAAACAATATTGAAGGAAATTTTAGAAGATTTAGAACATATACAAAAATCAATAAAACCGAAAAAACTCAAAATAAATCCTGCATACTGCAAGAAATGCAATTTTGTATTCAAGGAAAGAAGCAAAATAAGCAAGCCGAGCAAATGCCCAAGATGCAAAAGCGAGTGGATAGAAGCTCAGATGTTTAGCATTCAATAATTTTATATAATAAATAAAATCTCACTTATTCTATGATAAAAGCAGTTATATTCGATTTGGACAATACTTTGATAGATTTCATGACAATGAAGAAGATTAGCTGCGATGCTGCAATTACAGCTATGATTGGCACTGGATTAAATGTGGATAAAAGCAAGGCAATGAAAGAGTTGTTTTCCCTTTACGATAAATATGGCTTAGAAGAAAAGATGATATTCCAGAAATTCCTGAAAAAAATGACAAAAAAGATTGATTATGAAATACTAGCAAGCGGCATAGTTGCTTATAGAAGGGTAAGGGCAGGATTTCTTGAGCCTTATCCTCACGTAGCAGAGATTTTATTTGATCTAAAGCAAAGAGGGATTAAATTGGCTATAGTTTCAGATGCTCCAAGATTAAAGGCTTGGATAAGGCTTGTTTCAATGAAAATAAATAAT
>CAZUWB010000112.1:0-3691 GCA_964623945.1 uncultured Methanosarcinales archaeon
ATTTTATTTTTAAATATATTTATTATTGAATTTTAATTAATAGAGTTATTTTTCTTTAACACTCATATAAACCCAATAACCAGCTTTCTTTGCAATGACTTTTACATTTCCAAAAACTTCCTGCATTTTATTGCTCAATGCTTTTCCACCTTTATTATGTCGAGCGACTAATTGCAAGCTTCCATTATTACTTAAAAATCGTTGATTTTTAAGTTCCCCAGAAGCTTCGCTTTTGTTGGATTTTAAATGGGATTTAGATTGCTCTATTAATTGAAAACAAATTTCCTTGCCTGCAGTTTGCGGCGGATTTGACAATATAACATCAAAATCTTTTTCTTTGATTTTTTCATATAAATTACCTTGGTAAATTTCAGCTTTTATTTTGTTCAGTGTAATATTTTTCTTTGCAAGCATTATAGCTCTTTTGTTAATGTCAGACATCACAACTTTTGCATTAAATAATTTGGCAGCAACAATTCCTAAAACACCAATACCACAACCAATATCAAGAATATTATAATTTTTACCAATAAGCATATTTTCCGCCAGGATTAAAGTGCCTTTGTCAATTTTATCTTTTGAGAATATTCCAGATGCTGTGTAGAACTCAAATTCTACATTTTTAATTTTTTGTCTTATTTTTTTTACATTCAATGATGATTTTTGCCGCTCAGAATAGTAATGCTCCATTTCTTATGATTCTTCTTGCTCCATTATATTGTAAAGATTGTATAGAACTCTATCAACGCCTTTCACCAAGTCAAAACCTTTTCCTTCTACAACAATGCAGTTGTTGTTGTAATAGGTTCGAAATCTTTCAGATTCCTTAATGTAAAGAACCAGCTTGTCTTTGTCTTCACAAGTCACAAGTGGTCTTGTTTTGCAAGGCTCTGTCTCGTTTCTATCGCATGCCCCAATTGGCTCTTTTTCAAACACCTTAGCCATATGCGTGCTGAAATCAGCTATAGCCAATGACACGTAAGATAATTCCTTTCCAGTAGGATTAAAAGTGTTGTAAAATTCGCTTTGGTTGTTTAAAAAATTGCTATTAAGGTTGCCTTCTATCGCTATCTCTTGCAAATCTTTAGGAGAATAACGCAAAGCCAAGTTGTATATCTTTGTCCCTTTTGGAGATGTCAATTGCGTGTACCATAAATTATCAAGGGTTATAAAGCTGTACACCCCTTTATAGATATAGCCTTGCTCTGGCTTAAGTTTTCCTTTTAAATTCAAAACATGCAACTCTTCCAAGGTTTTTGGCTCAGGCTTATTAAAAATACTAAAGGCGATTATAGAGCCAAGCACCAAAATAATAAAAAATATGCCAATTATTAAAGATTTTTCTGAAGATTTTTTTGGTTCTTCATCTTTTGCATCAGTTTTATTTGTTTCTTCAATTCTCTTGTCAAATTCTTTTACATCTGGCTCGAGCTTTTCCTTCTCTTTTTCATACTCTTCCTTGTCAATAATCCCCGATTCATAACTTCCCTTTAAAACACCCAGTTTCTTTTTTGGGTCACTCATTTCATAACTCCAAGTATGACGTACAATAACTTGTCCTTTACTTTAATAAAATCTATATTTGTTGAAGCTTCTGCAATAATACAGTTATCCTCAATATGGATGTTTGTTGAATTGCCATATCTAAAATAAATAACAGGCACGTTTGCTGTCGCATCATCACATGTTATTATTGGAAGATTAAATGTGTTGTTTGTTGTAAAACCTTTTCTTAAATAAAGGTTATATGTTAATAAAGTCAATCCCATTTGATGCTGGGCAAGCGCAATTGCTTCTTTATAAGTGCTATTTGAATCTGATGTAGCGTCTATCTCAAATTTTCCATTTAGTCTATTGGAAATATCTTCAAATGCAGAAATACCTTCTACATCTTGGGGCAAAAAGCTAAAAGCAGCTTGTCTTCCATTTATTTTAGCAATCCATATATTTTGGCTTGGCACAAAAGTGAATGAATAACTATTGTACTTGACCTTCTCGGTTGCAGGTGAGAAACCAAAGAATACGAAGCTGAATGATGTACCTATCATGATGAAAACTAAAAACAGTATCAAACCAAATTTTTTCTTTTCTTTCTTCTCTTTCATTTTGACATGATTTCCATATTTGGCAAAATGAAAGCTACGAGTATGCTTTCATTAAAATTGCGAATAAAGTTGCTTATTTAAAAGTTTTGTTGAATTGCTCCAATATAGAAACATTTAAATATTAATATATCGTTACCAATATATCGAGATTGATATATCGAAACCGATACATTAGAAAAATGATGCGCGGATATTTGAGATTAATTGTTATGAAGAACTTAGCAAACAGAAAGCTGTCTGGCTATGATTTGATAAAGAATATAGAAAAAAACACAGGAACTTGGAAGCCGAGCTTTGGCTCAATTTATCCGCTTCTTGAAAAATTATTAAAGGAAAAATTAGTTGATGTTGAAGCGCAAGGCAGAAAAAAGCTTTATTTCTTAACAAGTGAAGGAAAAAAGCATTTGGTTATTATTGACAAAAGCAAAAACACCCTTGTTGATAAATTGATTGCAACATGGAATGCTTTTGGCAAAATAACAGACAAAAGAGAGATGAGCTTTATGATGGAAGTTTTAAACAGTTTGAAGAAAGGACAGCTTCCTTTCAAGGAATTGAATCCTGAACTGAATGAATTCAGGGCAACAATGTATGAAGCTTATTCAACAGGAAAGGATAGGAACAAAATCAAGGCAATATTAAAAGGCACAATAAAAAAAATGAAGTCTATCAAATGAAAAAGATTGTCATAAAATTGGATAATGTATGGAAAATTTATAAAATGGGTGATGTAGAAGTCAATGCTCTTCAAGGATTGAGTTTGGATGTGAAGGAAGGCGAGTTTCTCGCAATTATGGGTCCTTCTGGAAGCGGAAAATCAACTGCTGTCAATATGATTGGCTGCTTGGATGTGCCGACAAAAGGAAGTGTTATTCTTGACGGACATGACATCTCAAAGTTAACAGAATCGGAACTGGCTCAAATAAGAGGCAGAAAAATAGGTTTCATTTTCCAGCAGTTTAATTTAATCCCGACTTTAACAGCACTTGAAAATGTTGCTTTGCCCATTGTATTCCAATCAATTGAAAGGGGAAAAAGAATAGGAAAAGCAACTGAACTATTAGAAATCGTTGACTTAGGTGACAGGATGGAACATAAGCCGACAGAATTGTCAGGAGGACAACAGCAGAGAGTTGCTATTGCACGTTCTTTAGCCAACAATCCAGAAGTAATTTTGGCTGATGAACCAACTGGAAACCTTGATTCAAACACTGGAGAAATGGTTATGAGTTTTTTAAGAAAGCTCAACAGAAAGGAAGGTAAAACTATAATTGTTGTAACTCATGACAATAATGTGGCTCGTCATGCTGATAGGATTGAATTCCTAAAAGATGGTAAGATTGTAAAATCATTAAACAACAGGAAAGGTGATTAAAAATGAGAAAACTAGCGGTTTTGATTTTGTTTGTTATTGCTGCAACTTTAGCAAGTGCGGCTGTAAACACAGTATATTATGGCAAGAGTCCAAGTATATCTGTAAGCCTTGCAAGTCAGGATCCTGATCCTGTGGAGCCAGGCAAGATAGTAGAGCTAAGTTTCAAGCTGGACAATCAAGGTGAATTGGCATATAATGTTGCATTTGAAAT
>CAZUWB010000113.1:0-3678 GCA_964623945.1 uncultured Methanosarcinales archaeon
TTTCTTTTTAAACCTTTCTAAAACTCTACTGTAATTTCCACATCCTTCTCAGGAGCTTTGCCTCTTGTTGGCTCAAAAATAATGTGCTCTGCAACTGTGGCTGCTTTAATTTCTGCTTCAACTTCATCAAAATCCTTTTCCTCTATTTTTGCTTTTATCGTAAGCCTTTTTACACCAGTCTTTAGAGATAATTGTTTTTCTGATTTCTGCTTTCTTACAAATTCTACAACCTTAACAACAAAATCTCCAATGTGTTCCGCATGCTCGTCAATCATTTTTATGTCAGGCCATTTGGTCATATGCACACTTTTTGTTTTCTCATATTTTCTATAATGAAGTTGGTAAAGCTCTTCTGTTATGAAAGGCATTATTGGAGCCATTAGCTTTATGATTGCCAATAAAGTATGATATAAAGCATATTGAGCAGAAAGCCTTGCTTCTTTTCCTCTTTTGTCTGCATTGTAAATCCTGTCCTTTATAATTTCCAAATAATTATCACAAAAAGTATGCCAAAAGAATGTCTCAGTCTCAAGTTTTGTATGAGAGTATTCATAATTCATAAAATTTTCAGTGCTTTCTTTTACAACTTTGCTAAGCTTTGACAAAATCCATTTATCTACTGGCTCAAGCTTACTTAGTTTTTCTCCTTTGTAATCAGCAAGGTGCATAAAAGCAAACTTAGAAGCATTCCAAATCTTTGTAGAGAATTTATGCCCTGTAACCAAATCCTTTTCTTGGAATGGCAAATCATCTCCAAGACGGCTGCCAGCAGCCCAAAACCTTAACGAATCAGCAGAGTACTTTGCAATCATCTCTCTTGGATCAATTACATTTCCCTTGCTCTTGCTCATTTTCTTGCCATGTGGATCAAGAGCCCAGCCAGAAATCATTACATTTTGCCAAGGAATAGTTTTATGATGAAAATAGCTTTTGACAACAGTGTTAAAAAGCCAGAATGTAATTATGTCATGCGCTTGCGGTCTTAAACTCATTGGAAATAATTTTTTGCTTATTTTTTTATCAAATAATTCAATCGCAATATCTGGAGTCAAAGAAGATGTTGCCCATGTATCAAGAACATCTTTTTCTCCAATAAATTCATTTGAGCCGCATTTGCATTTATGCAAAGGCTTGTCAACTAATGGATCAACAGGCAACTGCTTTTCATCAGCAACAATTATTTCATTGCATTTCTTGCAATACCAAACTGGAATTGGAATGCCAAAATGCCTTTGCCTTGATATATTCCAGTCCCATTTCAATCCCTTAATCCAATTTTCATATCTTGCTTTCATATGCTCAGGATACCATTTTATTTTTCTGCCATATTTTATAAAATCATTTTTTAATTCAAGATACTTGATAAACCATTGCTCTGTTGTTAATATCTCAATGTCAGTTTCGCATCTTTCATGCACATTAACTACATGCTTTATTGGCTCAAGCTTTGCAATTCTTCCTTCTTCTTCAAGGGCTTTAATAACAGCTTCTCGTGCTTTCTTAACATGCAATCCTTTAAATCTTCCAGCTTTCTCGTTCAGAATACCGTCTTTATTTAATATTTCAATCGGCTCTATGTTGAATTCTTCCATCCATTTTACATCGTCCATATCGCCAAAGGTGCAATGATATACAATGCCGGAGCCAAATTCCATATCAACATCTTTGTTGGCTTCAATTTTTACTTCTCTGCTTGAAAATGGAATTTTTGCCTTTGCACCAATAAACTTCTTAAATCTTTTATCATTTGGATTAATATGGATTGCAACACAAGCAGGCAATAATTCTGGCCTTGTTGTTGCTATTGTTATTTGCTCACCTAAACTGGTATCAAACCTCATATAAACAAGCTTGCTTTCCCTTTCGCTGTCTTTCATCTCAACTTGCGCAATTGCAGTCTGGCACTCAGGACACCACACAAAAGGAGCTCTTTTCCTGTAAATCCTGCCCATTTTATACAATTCCAAGAAAGAGCGCTGCGATATTCTTTGGCAATGCTCATCAATTGTAGTGTAGAAAATATTAAAATCAGTGCTTATACCTATTCTTTTCCAGTCATAAATAAAATCAGGCCTAATTTCCTCTAAAGTTTTTAAGCATAAGTCCACAAACTCTTTTCTTTTCATAAACTGCCCTTTGACATTTTTCATTTTTTCTATCATTCTTTCTGTCGCTAATCCATTGTCATCAGTGCCGAAAGGATAGAAAACATTTTTACCCAGCATTCTATGAAACCTCACAACAAAATCTTGCTGTGAATAAGAAAATGAATGGCCTAAGTGCATCTTTCCGCTTACAGTAGGTGGTGGTGTGTCAACAGAATAAATTTCTGCTTTGCTTTCTGGATTGAATGCGTAAATTCTTTCTTTTTCCCAGAATTCTAGCCATTTAGGCTCAGCTACTTTAGCATTATAATTTTTTGGAATATCCATCTTAATTTATGAAATAGATTTATACCAGTATTTAAAAGTTTAACCATATTCCGGAGTTATTTTTATCGAGCATAGAATGTAAGAAGACTAAATTTGTAGTTTCACATAGTATGGATTCCGCATTCAAGCTTCTGGTCAGGCCCTTTTGTTATGTCAAAATGACTGTCATTAACAGGCAAAGAATGTTCTTTTATATAAACAGATGCCTGCATAGCACTCCAGTCACATATTGGATGAAAACGGTAAAGCCCATCTTTATATTCGACAAATTGCATATTGCTTCTTTCTTTGGTTTCCCATCTCATCGCACCACTCATCCAAGATTTTGCTTTTAACTCACTCAATGCGCGCTTCAAAGGTTCCTTCTTAATAATCCCTACAACTAAATCAAAATATTCTGAATCACGATTCCACCATTCTGGATAGCACTCTTCTATATTGTCTTTGGACACTAATGGGTTATAAACTCTTATAGTATAGTCCATTTCCCTTATTTTTTGCACCATATCGTGAGTTGATTTTTCATAGTAAAGCGTATCAATAAAAATTATTAATGGCGGATAATCAATTTTGGGATTAGCTTTAGTAAATGCGTCTTTTACAAGATGCGGCAAAATAGCAGAAGTATGTCCTCCACTCGTGCTTAAAACTAAATCTCTGCCAAATTTTTCATAAGCCCAAATAACACGCTCGTTTGGACTCATGCTTTTAAGCTCCTCATTAGCTTTTTCCAAATCCAAGAGCTGTTCTAATTCCATAGTAAAAAGTCTTTAATTTTATTTAGAAGCACATCTATTCGGCCCAAATTCAAGCTGCTCAGCCATTTGCCTTGGCAATTGCATGTAATTAAGGTTTATGTTCTTTATTTGCTCATAATTTGGCGGAGTTATTTGCAGGTTATTCAAAATGTAATTGATAAATTCTTGTTCTGAATTAATTTTTAATGATTTGTTGTTATTCAGTAAATTACCTAGTTTTTCACAAATAGGGGCAATATCAAATATTGTAAAATGAGCTGGCAAGATTATTAAATTTTTATCTAAATCTTTTATTTTATTTAACGTAATAAATAGTGTATTTGCTCCTTTTTCAATGTCTTCTTTTTTTCTTCCTAAATCCGGTCTTCCAACACCTTCAAGAAATAAAGTATCGCCTGTTAACAATACTTTGCCATTGACAAGCAAACATATACTTCCATCTGTATGGCCAGGAGTTTTTATTATTTTTATCTCATTTTCTCCAATTT